>NZ_JBXXZH010000131.1:0-25435 GCF_059640475.1 Calothrix sp. CBUCES-K 9914 | reverse complement strand
TCAAGCTATTACTATCAAGCAATGTAACGCCAAATACAGTGCTTTCACGCACCATTAATACGTCAAGTAAGCAACATTTTGACATTATGTCCTATTTTATACATTTTTTTATAGTCCCTAAGAAAGAGGAATTTGTGTTTTAAAAGGGTAATACTTCGGTTGGTTAGTTTATATTCAACCACAGTTGATGTGAAAATATGATGAAATGGCTGTATAATAGTTTACCCTTTAGTCAGCGTAAATCAAGTAGTAATTCTAAGGAAACTTCACTACGCGCGCTTGATAGGGTTAATTTGACTTTAGGTGATGTGCGTGATGTTTTTGAACCCTACTTGGCGATATTTTTGGCTGCTGACCTTGGTTGGAGTCCTGAACTTGTTGGTATTGCGATTTCTACTACTAGTATAGTCGGTATTTTGGCTCAAACTCCTGTAGGCGCCGTTGTTGATGGTTCGCGCGATAAAAGACTGCTGATAGGAATTTCTACTTTTGCTATTGCTGTAAGTTATCTAGTGATTATTCACTTTCGGTCTTTTATTGCCGTAGTTGCAGCACAAGCTGTAATAGGTATCTCTGCTGTCATTGTTGCTCCTGCGATATCTGCTACTTCACTAGGGTTGGTCGGAAAAAACAATTTACAGAAACGAGTTGGACGTAATGAAGCGTTTAATCATACAGGTAATGTATTTGCAGCTATTATTGCGGGTTTGCTCGGTAACTTTGTTGGACGAGTATGGATTTTTTATCTACTGGTCATTTTATGCTTCATCACAATCTTTTCAGTATTTAAGATACGTAAGAAACATATTGATAATAAACAAGCGCGCGGTGATAATAATGATAATGCTAATCATCAAGCAAATATTAAAGAGCTATTCAAAAATCGTCAGCTAATTATTTTTGCTTCTTCTGTATTTTTATTTTATCTTGCGAATGCGGCACTATTACCTTTAGTAAGTCAACAATTAACAGGAGGAAAACAAGATACTTCTTCTGGGTATATTTCTGCTGCTGTCATTGTCGCACAATTGATTATGATTCCCGTTGCCGCTTGGGCAGGAAAGAATGCTGACCGTTGGGGAAGAAAACCGTTATTAATAATAGCTTTTGTTGCGGTAGTATTACGTGCATTTTTATACACCTTTAGTAGCAATCCTTGGTTTCTAGTATCAGTGCAAGCTTTAGACGGAATTGCAACGGGAATATTTACAGTAATTATGGTAATTGTAGTATCAGACTTAACGCAAGGTACAGGAAGATTCAATCTTGTACAAGGCGCCACGAGTACAATGGTAGGAATAGGAGCAGCAATAAGTAATATTGGAAGTGGTTTTTTAGTGAAAGCAGCAGGTTACAAAGTTGGTTTCATCGCTTTGGGTATTGTAGCTGTAATTGGTTTAGTTTGGTTTTGCCTGACAATGCCAGAAACCAAAACCAAAACCGAAACCGAAATGTAGAGACGCGATTAATCGCGTCTCTACGTGCCCGTTATACAATATTGAGGTTAGTGAGTTGTACCCATTTCAATGTTGCTAACAAGTCGCTGCCAGCGGAAATTAAAGTATCATTACCGCTCAGGGTAACAGTTAATTGGGCGTTTGCAGATAATCCGGCGCCGCGACTAATTTGGTCACTGGTTGTGTAACCATAAATTGTAGCGCTACCTGCACCCGCTGAGAAAATGAACTTGTCTTGTCCATTGCCTACATAAACAGTATCATTACCACTACCTAAGCTAATGGTGTTTTTACCTGAACCTGCATATATCAAGTCATTACCATTACCAACGGTGATGATGTTGTCTCCTTCACCTGCGTAAATAGTATTGTTGCCATCTCCTAAGCTAATTACATCATTTCCGGCGCCTGCATATACTGTATCATTACCACTACCAGCAAATACGCTGTTATTACCCTCACCTGCGTAAATTGTGTTGCCGCCATTTCCTAGGTAAAATACATCATTACTGGCGCCTGCATAAATCGTATTTTGACCATTACCTACAGTAACCGTGTTTTGACCCTCACTTGCATATATAACGTTATTACCATTACCTAAACTAAACACATCATTTCCTGCACCAGAATAAACGGTATTATTGCCGTTACTAGCAAGCACTGTGTTGTTTCCTTCACTTGCGTAGATAGTATTGTTACCACCGTAACCGTAAATTAAATCGTTTGGATTTGTACCGTAAAGCGTATCATCTCCCTCTGTTCCACGAACAATATTTATGTTGGGGTTCAGCTGAACGTTGGAAATATCAGCTTTGAAAGAGTAAAAGTAGCTAGGAAGCAAACTATAAGTAGGTTGTCCTGTGGGTGCAGATGGAGGTGCGCTATCTATAGCAACTTGAACGCTGCTGATACCATTTGTATATACGTCGAATTGAGTATTTGTGCTATTTTGGGTAATGCTAAAATCATTATCTGTTGCAAGTATCAAAGCATAAGAACCATCTGCAAGCTGTGGACCAATAGCAACTCCTTCAAACTTTTCTGGAATTTTTTGTCCTGCGCTTTGCAAACTATTTGCTATATCTAAGAATAATGATTTGCTAACAGCCTTTACTCCAATTGGCAAAGTATTTGTATTAGTCAAATCAATATTGCTAACATCAGTGGCGCCTGTTAAGTCAATCTTATAAAGACGCTTTGAGCCAATAGTAGCACTACCTGTAGGGTCATCAACTCCAATACCGCGATTATCCCGCTCTAATACTATCAACTCGTTGTTATTAATCGCTGTGAGTGAACTGATACCAATATTACGTCCTTGGGCAGTTGCACCAAAAGTATCGGTTTTACCACTTGCTCTAATTCTTGCGTTGATGTCAGCAACACTTTCTAACTGGTATACATATTGTGCATCACTTTTACCTGTTGCAACATCAAATCTAACGATGCGTACATTCCCACTGCTGCGTCCATTTGGAGAACCTTCATTTTGAAGCGGGTCTTGCAACATTGCAAACAATTTAGTACCATCTGGACTAATTGCTAATCCTTCGTAACCTCGGTTATCTTGGCGCCCACTAGTCAAAGTAGTTCCATCTGCTGCAAAATAAGGATTAGCCCCATTCTTTGGAATGACATTACTTGGTTCTGTAAACGCGCGTATAAATGAACCGTTGGGATTAAATTCGTAAACAGAAGGCCCATATTCATCGGAAACAAAGAAATTACCATTTGCTCCAACAACAAACCCTTCTGGGTCTTGACTCAATCCTAATTTAGAACCATCACCATTTAACAGTAAAGGATTCAATCCGTTAAAAGGTTTTGTCACATCGTAAGTTACACCGTTAATTGTACTTCCTGCTGAGACAGTAAAAGGAACCGTTTTCAGCAGATTGTAACCTTCAATGGCGCCTGTTGATTGATTAATATTGAGTGAAAACTCTTCAACTCTAGTTTGAAAAGGAATGACTCCACCACCTGGACCTCGGTCTACCAAAGCATAGAATGAATTACTACGGTAATTATAATATAGGTCTGAACCAAATCCACCCAAACGATTGATATTCGCTCCCACACCCGGAAATAAGTCAGTTGCATTACCAGGAATTACTACCGTCGAAACTAAATCTGTTGGCGCCATATTTGTATTATTGTTGAATTGTGTGTTTGTAATCCACGCTACCTTCACTGCACCCACTTCAACGCTACTCAACGATTGTTTATTTTTTACAAAAACAATTTACTCAGTAATTAAACTGACCTCGTGTATATATAGTAACTGCTCTTTGTTGTTTATGCAATAAGATATATTTATTAATATGTAGTATGTAAAACCTGTTTTTTGGGAATTAAGATTATTTAGATTGTGTTAATAATTGATTAATAATAAGTTAATTTTTAATTAAATATAGATACACGATAAAGAGTGTCTATAGTGGTCTGTGTCATTAATTTTGGGTTGTTGGCACCTAACGTTACGGTACGGTAGGGTGTGTGACGCTACGAAAAAATTCCACTCAATATGAAGAGACTTGTGGCGTCACGCACCGACACTCTGGGTGGTGCGTCAAAGCACATGATTTTTCATTTTATTGAAGACCCTAATAGCTTTGACGCACCCTACACCCCAAATTTAATGATACAGACCATTACCCACTTATAGGAGTAATTGGTTCAGGAATTAGTTTGCGTTGAAAGATAATCATTTCGGAACCAATAACAGGGTTACGCGCTACGAGTTGGTCTTGAGAGTTAAAAATTTCCAAACGGCTAAAATCTAATTCTTTGGAACGCTCAAACATTTGCGCTGCTAATTTATCTTGCTGCGACTTTTTGAGGGTGTACCAATCATCACTAATTGTTACAATCAAGCTACTACTGCGGAAATTAGCTTTGATTGACTTTACGATTCCAGAAAAGGTATTATTACTAACTTCGGCTATTCGATTCTCAATTGCCGCAATTAATGTTTGCTCCGGTGTTAATGGTATGTATTGTGGTGTCGGTATTGGCGCCGGTTCTGGAGTTATTTCGGGTGTTGGTTCTGGAGTTATTTCAGGTGTTGGTTCTGGAGTTATTTCAGGTGTTGGTTCTGGAGTTATTTCGGGTGTTATTTCAGGTGTTATTTCAAGTGTTGGTTCGGGGGTTGGTTCAAGTGTTGGTATAACAGTGGGGATGGGTGTAGTAGTAACAAGTGGTTCAGGTGGGACGATAGCAACATCAAATGGTTTGTTTATTAGCGATGAGGTAGTCCATACTGCAATTACTGTTACAAAGGCAATTATTCCAGTTAAAGCTGTATCAGAAAGGTTTGATGATAGTCCAGTTGGTAGTATACGACGAATTTTGTTTAAAATTCCACTCCACCCTGTAGCGATACCATCACCACTAGCTTCGGGGTCTTCGAGTTTATCGACGGTTGTTTCGAGAACTCCAATAGTTCCTCGTAGAAATTGGATAATTTTTACCTTCCAAAATGGTAGCCGTCTTTGGTAGCGTTGTTGACGACCTCTTGGAGTTTGTGGTTGAGGGTTTGGGTTATCTTGGGACATGGAACTTTTATTAAAGAGCGGCAAATCAACTGAAACTGCAACACTTGCCCTAATTTAACACTCTTCTTATTGAGCGCGCGTTACTGTACACATTTAATCACACCCAAACAATTATGAAGCTTAAACGGCGTGAATTTTTATTTCTGAGTACCATTGGTTCCATTAGTACAGGTTTCATCGGTTGTGCTTTAGCTAAGAACGCACAAAATAAATCAGCAAATCAAGTTTCACAACCTGTCGCAGTCAACAAAGATAAAGTTTTATATAGATTTGTTTCCGTCGCTGACACAGGTACTGGCGATAATGGACAATACGCTGTAGCTTCGTCAATGACTAACTACCACGCTCATAATCCTTATGATTTGGTAGTGTTAGCTGGAGATAATATATATACTAATGGGGAAATTGAGAAAATTAGCGCAGTATTCGAGCGTCCCTATGCTGAATTGTTAAAATCCGGTGTCAAATTTCAAGCTGCTTTGGGTAATCATGATATTCGCACGGCTAACGGTGACTTACAACTTAAGTACGTTGGATTTAATTATGCCGGACGTTATTATACCTATACTCGTGACCCATTACAGTTTTTCGTTCTCGACACTAACGGTAATGCTGACTTTAAAACTCAGTTAGCTTGGTTAGATACAGAACTTAATAAATCAAAGGCGCCTTGGAAGATAGTCTATGGACATCACCCTATTTACGCTTCGGGTGTATACGGAAGCAACCCAGAATTTATCAAAGCTTTCACACCAATCTTTCAAAAGCATAACGTTCAACTATATATTAATGGACATGAACACCACTACGAACGCACCCGAGCCATTAATGGTACTACATATTTGATTTGTGGTGGAGGTGCCAGCACTCGTCCGGTTGGTAAAAACGAGTGGACTGCTTACTCTGCTGAAAAATTAAGTTTTGCCGCATACAACGTCTACGCTGATAGAATTGAAGTAATCGGCATCGGAATAGATAACCAGGTATTTGACCAAGGCATCATTCCAATTAAATCTGTATAACAATTTTGACAGGTTAATATTTCTTTTATGATTGATGTTATATTAACCTGTCTCAATGCTATAATAAGTTACTCGCGTAAATCTCTCAGCACTCAGGCGCCTCACTGTTAAGCCTAAATGTAATCCAACTACAGCTGATGCAACGACTCAACTCATAAAATTTTGGGGAATCTAAAGTAGGACAGCGTAAGCTCGCAAAAACAATCAATATTTTGGCTTTATATCAACTATAAGGCATCAGGAGATGTTGTTATGGATACAGTCCTCGAATTTGACCTTGAATTATTGAGACAAGAAGCTCGTCAACTCATCAAAAAAGGAGACATAAAACGTAACGAGCCAATTTATACGTTGTGTAAATTTATGCCCTTTTGTGATTGGAGTTGCGTAGAATTATCGTTGGAGAAAAATGAATTTTTATTACGCGATAGAATCATTGACCTCCTTAGCAATGAAAAATGGGATGATGATTAAGTAATGTAGAGACGTATTTTGTCACGTCTCTATATTCATGGGTGATGTAGTGGTTTATTTCAAATTGTTGAATCAAATTGTTGAATTAATATTTCTTTTCACAACTCTAGACAAATTAGTCACAAATTCATCAAATTTATACAGCGGGAAGCATTTCCCATGTTTTACCTCCAACCCGAACACAGGTATTGGTTTGAAGAACTTTACTTTTGGACGCGCGGCAACAAGTGTCTTCATCTAACATTGGCATGTTTTGCCAGCAGTTACGGCAGAACCAGTAGACTTCATGTCCTCTGACGTGACGCAACAACACATGAGAACAGCAAGGACAGTTTTTCATATATGTTACCAAAATATTACTGTAGTAACTTCTGATTAATCCTTATTTAAAGGTATTTTCTGAATATGAAGAACCTGTGAAGAAGATTGGAGTTTGCAACCTAATGTCATATTTCGTATCTTTCCTTAATAAACAACATGCTTCATCCTCACAACTTCCTCAAATTATCTTTGTATAACTTGAAATATACAACAGAAGTTTTATATGAGTGAAAATACTTATACAGTACAACCGTATGTTTTACAGAATATTGGTAGCAGTTAATAATTCGACAGTCAGTGAACAGGTTTTTGAGCAAGCACTCGTTTTAGCTCAAGCAACAGGCGCCCATTTGATGTTGGTAAACGTTCTTTCACCATTAGACGAAAATTATCTCAGTAATTTAGAAGCAAACCACTATCTACATACTTGGAAAAGTTTAACAGAAAAAGGATTGAAGTATTTATATAAACTCTGCCAAACAGCTACGAACAAAGGTGTTAGCGTTGAAGTGACGCAAACAAAAGGCAACCCTGGTAAAATTATTTGTCAACTCGCTTCTAACTGGGGTGCTGATTTAATTATGGTTGGTCGCAACACCTTCAATAAGTTTTTCTTAGATACTGTTAGTAATCATGTTCTGTGTCATGCATCATGTTCAGTTTTGATTGTGCAGGTTTATCCGGCGCCGACTTATTGGCAGTGAATAAGCTATAATTTCAGAATCATATATATTAAGCTTTTAATAAATGTTAAGTTTTGTAAGAAAGATTTGATTTGATTGTGAAAGAAGTCTGGGAGTTTGTCTATGGGTATCGCACTACGTGTTTTAATCGTCGAAGATTCAGAAGATGATGAATTAATACTGGTGCGTACTTTACGGATAAATGGTTATGAAGTAAATCATGTAAGAGTAGAGAATGTGGTAGAGATGGAAAAAGCTCTCGAAACAGAAGTTTGGGACGTTATTATTTGCGATAACTGTTTACCAGATTTTAATGGTTTTGAGGCTTTACGGTTGATGCAAAGTAAAGGTATAGATGTGCCTTTCATTATTATATCAGGCGCCGTGAATGAGGAGATGGTTGTTGGGTTGATGAAAGCAGGGGCGAATGATATTGTAACTAGAGCTAGTTTGGCAAGACTGGTGCCAGCAATTGAGCGTTCGATGAAGGAAGTGGTAGTAAGACGCGCGCAATTTAAGAGTGAGTTGGCATTAAAACAAAGTCAAGAGCGGCTACAGTTAGTTTTAGAAGCTAATAATATGGGAACTTGGGACTGGAATACTGTGACGAACGAAATTAGTTGTTCGAGCAGTTGCGAATACTTGTTTGACTTAGCTCCCGGTAGTGGTAATAACTTAGAAACGTTTATCGACCGTATCCATCCTCAAGACCGTAAAGCTTGGATGTCCGCTTTAAATATTGCTGAAAAATCACATCAAAAGTTTCAGCACGAATATCGAGTTATATGGCTTGATGGTAGTATTCATTGGATTCAAGCTATTGGCAATTTTTGTAACGATGCTTCTGGGCGCCTCAATCATATGTTAGGGGTGGTAATAGACATAACGGAACATAAGTTAGCGCAACAACAAATTTACGAACAAGCTGCACTACTAGATGTCGCCACAAACGCTATTTTACTACGACAATTGGATGGTATAATTACTTATTGGAATAAAGGGGCAGAACGTCTTTATGGGTGGACAGCTTTGGAAGCGATAGGTCAAAATAGTTTTGAATTACTGTATTGCGAAGTTTCAACAGCAGAAGCAGCTTTAAAAAGTGTAATAGAAATAGGTAAATGGCAAGGTGAGTTGAATAAAATAACTAAAGACGGGCAAGATGTGATAGTTGATAGTCATTGGAATTTAGTCAAGGATGACAATAATCAACCGAGGTATATTTTGAGTGTTGGTACGGATATTACAGCCAAAAAACAGTTAGAGTCGTTGTTTTTGCGGACTCAGCGTTTGGAAAACATTGGAATGTTAGCAGGTGGAATAGCTCACGACCTGAATAACATCCTAACACCTATCTTAGCGATATCTCAACTTTTGCCGTTAACGCTTCCCAATTTAGATCAGCGTAATCAAGATATGCTAAATATTTTAGAAACTAGCACAAAAAGGGGTGCAGATTTAGTCAAACAGATTCTCAGCTTTGCGCGCGGTGATAATGAAAAGCGTTTAATCGTGCAGGTTAGACATATACTATTAGATATCGAACAAATCATTATAGGTACATTTCCCAAATCAATTCAATTTAAGAAAAATATCAATGAAGGATTATGGACGGTAAGTGCTGATACGACACAACTGCACCAAGTTTTCATGAACTTAGCTATCAACGCGCGTGATGCAATGCCAGAAGGAGGAACTTTAAGCGTTACAGCTATTAATCAAGTTATCGATACCAACTATACTAAGATGAACGTTGAAGCGCAAGAAGGTAGTTATATAGTTGTAACGGTTTCTGATACAGGTGTAGGTATTCCCAAAAAGATTATCGATAAAATATTTGACCCCTTTTTCACCACCAAAGAAGGTGGTAGAGGAACGGGATTAGGTTTATCAACAGTACTCAGCATTATTAAGAGTCACAGAGGGTTTATCGAAGTTAGCAGTGGTGAGAAGGGTTCTGTTTTTCGCGTCTTTTTACCAGCAATAACAGAACTTCATACAACTGTTACAGAAAATCCAGATATGATTAAAGGGAATGGAGAGTTAATTTTATTCGTTGATGACGAAACAGCGATATCAGAAGTCAGTAGAAATACACTGTTAACGCATAACTATCAAGTATTGATTGCGAATAACGGTATTGAAGCTATAGCAATTTATGTACAAAACAAGTTTACAATAAAAGTTGTAGTGATAGATTTAATGATGCCTTCTTTAGATGGGGTAACAACTATTAGAGCATTACAGAAAATTAATCCAGATGTAAAACTTATTGCGATGAGCGGTTCGAGTGATAGTGGGGAGAAAATTAAAGCTGTAGAATGCGGTGTACAAGACTTTCTCGCAAAACCTTTTACTGCAAATGCATTACTAAATTCATTACACCAATTATTATAATCCCCCCTTTGCGTACTTTGCGTACTTTGCGGTTCGTTTAAAAAAACCGCAAAGGTAACAAAGAACGCAAAGAAAGAAAACGCTCGTTATCAAAAAGCATAGCCAATAGTGCAATAAGGTAGCTTATCTTGTAGTAAACCACAAAACTGTTTAACTAGCTTACCTTTAAAGCCGTGCGCGTAACGGACATTGTTGGCGCCTGTTTGTGATACTTTGTCTTCTTGTAAGTTTGGTTGTCAACATAAAACGTAGGGTGCGTGACGCTATAAGGAAATTTCAACGTAGTTATAAGACTTGTAGCGTCACGCACCGACTCGCAGTTATAACAATATCGTAAGTCATAATAAATTTGAGATAGACACCCACAGTTATCGCGCGTTACGGTACTATTGGTCTGTGTCATTAATCCTGGTGTGTTAGAAAAAAGAACCACAAAGGCACAAAGGACACAAAGGAAGAGAGAACAACCCAAAACTATTGACACAGACTACTACAATGTATATACAAATTAATATGGAACAGGTAATTCGTCAATTAATGCTCCCCATGTTTGCTGATTCACAATACCACTATTCACTAGTCCACGGTCTAACTGATAATTTCTGACGGCAACCTCTGTCCTTGAACCATAATATCCTGTTAAACTTTCACTCGTTAAATAGCCAAAGTAAAGAAGTAATTTTTGTAGCAGTATTACAGCCTCACCCTGTGTATTAATACTCAAAGTCGGCATTTCATTCGCGCTGCTCGCATTCATAGTAATTATCATTCTCGTTTTGTAGTGCAAGTTACCCGTATTTCGGTTATACGAGATTAATTTGAGGAAATTGTGAGGTATGTAAAATAAGTGAAATATAAAGAAAATATTAAGAAAAATTAAATCGTTGCACTTTGATGAGAATCTAAATATTAAGTTACATATCGTTATCAAACAGGGTCAGCCACTATCAAGACCTTAAATTTTAATAAACAATCGAAATCTCAGCAGCAACAAGAGTGAAAGCTAGTGTGGCGTTCTTTAATTTGATATACTAATTTATCTGAAAATATGTAATATGAGTATATGATTACACGAAGTAAATTAGTGTTTACGATTGCGGCGCCTTTAACAGTGTTGGGATGGGTATTGCCGTCGGTATCGGTTGCAAATAGTAGTTTGAATTTAAATCAATTATTGGTATCTTCTCAAACGTCACCGCGTTTTGAAAGATTTAATAGTCAAGTATCAGATGTCTTACGCTCTAGTCAAACGAAACCAGAGCAAATTGAATGTACCGGAACTAAGTTGACGGGGAGACGCTATAGTAAACTAACCGATGTTTATGTAGCTCCGTTTGATTGTCGTTTCTCAAATTTAACCCTGAGAGTTAACGCGCGAAACTTTGTCATACTTCCCAGTGGTAGAGTTACACCCCTGGAAAATGCCAAAAACTTCGATGCAATGCCAAAACCAATTGTTTTCTCCTATCAAATCACATCTTGGGATTGGAAAAAGGCGCCTAAATAATACTTCATCTCCAAGCTGCATAATCAATATGATATGGTGCCTATAACCTATAGGAGTATTGTATGAAGTGATGTTATGTTAACAAAACTTAAACTTGGCAACAAATTTACTTTACTACTGATACTCGTATTTGTCAGTGGAATTATAATTAGTGGTTTAACTTTATCTAGTGCGATGTTTAGTAAAGCAGAGGATGAAATTTCAACCACAGCAAAAATATTGACGCAAATGATAGACTCAGTGCGTGAATATACTGATGACAATATTCAACCACTGTTGAGTGATAAAGTGAGAACAGAAGCGCGTTTCCTGGCGGAAGTAGTGCCAGCGTTCTCGGCAAACAAAGTATTTGAGAAATTCAAAGCTAAACCAGAGTATAGTGATTTTTTTTACAAAGAAGCAACATTAAATCCGACAAATTTGAAAGATAAAGTAGATGAGTTTGAGAAAGCGATAGTCGAGCAGTTTCGTTCACAGCCAAATTTGAAGCGTACAAATGGGTATCGTGTTCAAGGTGGTAATAAATTATTTTATATTGCACAACCGCTACCAGTTACAAAAGCTAGTTGTCTCGAATGTCATAGTACTCCTGACAAGGCACCAAGGAGTATGATAGCAGAATATGGTTCTCAAAACGGCTTTGGTTGGAAGTTGAATGAAATTGTTGCTGCTCAAATGGTTTATGTTCCTGCTGGTGAAGTATTCGCGCGCGCCTATAAATATTTATCGTTGAGTATGGGTATTTTTGTCACTATATTCACAACTGTCATATTATTGATTAATTGGTTATTGAAACAAACCGTTATCCAACCTATTCGACAATTAACGGGAATAGCCAAACGAGCGAGTTCGGGGACTTTGATTTCGGAGATAGTACAGCAGTTTGAGGCGCCTGAAGTAGTACGGTTTACAAATCGTTACGATGAACCAGGAGAATTATCGCGCGCTTTCCAGTATATGGCACATGAGGTTGCCGAACGTGAGCAAAATTTGAATAATGCAGTTGCGGAACGTACATCCCAACTAGCACACAGTATGAAAGAAGCTGAACGCGCGAAGTTAGATGCGGAAAATGCAAACAGTGCTAAAAGTCAGTTTCTTGCGAATATGAGTCATGAGCTTCGCACTCCTCTCAATGCGATTATTGGTTATAGTGAAATTCTATTTGAAGAAATGAACGATGCTCACTCGAAGCAACTTATTCCGGATGTGCAAAAAATTCACGGCGCCGGTAAGCATTTGTTAGAGTTGATAAATAGTATCCTTGACTTGTCAAAAATTGAAGCTGGGAAAATGGAGCTTTATCTAGAAACGTTTGATATTGCTACCATGATTGAAGATGTTGCAGCTACAGTTCAGCCTTTGGTAAATAAACGTCATAATAGATTAATTTTAGATTACCCGCAGTTTATAGGTGCCATGCGTTCAGATATCACAAAACTGCGTCAAAGTCTTTTCAACTTGCTGAGTAATGCGAGTAAGTTTACCGAAGCAGGTGAAATTACTTTGGCAGTACATAAACAGAACAATAGTATTATATTTCGTGTGAGTGATACAGGTATAGGGATGACACCCGAACAGTTAGAAAATATATTTCAAGCATTTTCACAAGCAGATGCTTCCACAACTCGTAAATATGGTGGTACAGGTTTGGGTTTGGTAATTACACAAAAATTCTGTCAAATGATGGGAGGTAATATTTCCGTTGAAAGTGTATACGGTACAGGGACTACTTTTACTATAACCTTACCCCAACAGGTACAACAGGCGAAAGAATTAAAAAAACAAGTAACTCAAGAAACGACTCAAACCAAACAAGCTACTATATTAGTTATTGACGATGATTCTGCAGTACTAGACTTGATGCAGCGTTACCTGGGAAATGAGGGGTATAACGTTTTAACTGCGGATAACCCAATAGATGGACTAAAGCTTGCGAAACAATCTCCCGATATCATTATATTAGATGTCATGTTGCCAGACATGAATGGTTGGTCTGTGTTGAGTCAACTCAAACAAGACCCGCAAAGTCGGGATATTCCTGTCGTCATGGCAACAATGATTGATGATCAAAATTTAGGTTTAGCGTTAGGCGCCTCTGATTATTTACTCAAACCGCTTAATTACGAACACTTGATTACGCTGCTACAAAAATATCATACCAACTCGGCGCCGCAAACTGTCTTAGTAATTGAAGATAACACAGCAAACCGCGACATGCTGCGTCGTCAACTGCAAAAAGCGCAGTGGCAAGTTATGGAAGCAGAAAACGGACGTACTGCCCTTGAAGTACTGCAACACCACCAGCCTGGTATTATATTACTCGACTTGATGATGCCGGAAATGGATGGTTTTGAGTTTATTACTGAACTTCGTAAGGTGGAAAAATGGCAATCAATACCTGTTATCGTGTTAACTGCTAAAGATTTAACTACTGAAGACCGTCAAAGATTAGATGGACAAATTGAGCGTATATATCAAAAAGGTTCCTACAACCGTCAATCTCTGCTCGACGAAATCAATAAATTGGTAATATCAAATAATTAATATCGTACATTATCCTACACCCTATAAGGGTGAGGCTATACGAGCAAAGCCTGCCTTCGCAGGTTAAAAATTACATTAATTTAGCTTAAATAAAATGACTAAAATACTTATAGTAGAGGACAATGAAGTAAATCGTGATATGTTGTCTCGTCGTCTGATTCGCCAAGACTATGAGATAATTATCGCAGTACATGGCGCCGAAGCGGTATCAAAGACTCTGGGAGAAAAACCAGATTTGATACTGATGGATATGAATTTACCTATAATAGATGGTTGGGAAGCAACGCGACAACTAAAAGCAAATCCTCAAACACATCGTATTCCAATAATAGCTTTAACAGCGCATTCGATGCAGGGTGATAGAGAGAAAGCTTTAGCAGCAGGTTGTGATGAGTATGAAAGCAAACCGATTGATTTTCCCCGTTTACTAGGCAAAATAGAAAGTTTTATCGAAAAAATTCAAGCTGAAAATATTTTAACATCTTCCTTTGATCAAAATCTATCCGAATTAACTCCTTCGATTCAAAAAGCTTTATTTTCCCACCTACGTCACGAATTATGTACGCCGATGAATGCTATTATCGGTTACAGCGAAATATTACTCGATGAAATTGAAGACCAATCATCTGATTTATATAAAGATATTGGTAAAATTTATACCAGTGGCAATCAAATGCTGACGTTAGCGAATAAGATATTAGACCCAGTTAGCTTTGATTTGTATCAAGAGGGTGGTTTTGATGAATTTGGCGCCAAGATACGTCTTGAGATGTTAACACCGCTAAGTACAATCATCGGTTATTGTGAGTTATTAATCGAAGAAGCTCCAACAGAACAGATAGAGGACTTAGAAAGAATTAATGGTGCGGCGACTAAATTATTGAGCATGGTAAATGATATTGTAAATTTGGCGCAGCAACAGTTAAAGGCAATAGATATTAAACATGTTGGGCAGAATGATATAACAACGACAGCGTTAATGGATGCAGCATCAACAATGCGTTTACTGAGTCAAGATACTTCAAACACATCATCAAAGTTATCTGGAACGATTCTCATTGTCGATGATAATGAAACAAACTGTGAGTTATTGTCAAGACAACTAGAAAGAATTGGGTATACAGTAGGAGTTGCCACAAGTGGAGAGCAGGCATTACAAATCTTGGGGACTCTTGCGTATGATTTAATATTATTGGATATAGTAATGCGAGGGATGAGTGGGTTATCGGTACTTGCTCAACTAAAAAGTAATCCTGAGCTTCAGAGTATACCAGTAATTATGGTTTCTGCGCTTGATGAAATGGATAGCGTGGTGCGATGTGTTGAGATGGGAGCAGAAGATTATTTATTGAAACCGTTTAAACCTATTTTATTACGCGCGAAGATAACAGCATGTTTAGAAAAAAAGCGGTTACGTCACTTACCACAACAAGTAATAGCTGACACAGTTCCAATTCCGGTTGTAATATCTCGAATTAGTGATGGTTTGATAGTTTATGCCAATGCAACAGCAGCATCAATGTTTGGTTTACCGATAGGGCAACTATGCAACCGTCATTTTCAAGATTTCTTGGAACATACAGATTACAGTGAAATTATTGGTATTGTACAAAGAAACGAAGTTGTTGTAAATAAAGAGCTTGCAGCTATTGACGCTAACGGTACACAGTTATGGGTGATAGCATCGCAACAAGGGTTAAACTACAACTCAGAACCAGCAGTGTTGAGTGCGTTGTGTAATATCACAGAGCGTAAACGTGCTGAAAATGCTTTACGGATAAACGAGGAAAGTTATCGAAGTATATTTGAAAATGCATTACAGGGTATTTATCAATCAACACTAGACGGGCAAATAGTATTTGTTAATCAAGCAATGGCAATGATTCACGGTTTTGATAATCCTATCAAGATGATAGAAACGGTGAATACAGTCAATTATAAATTATATGTGGATATTGAGTGGCACCAACAACTTAAATATTTACTCGAAGCACAAGGTCAAGTGACAGGAGTGGAGTATCAAGTATATAAATATAACGGAGAAATAATTTGGCTTTTAGAAAGCGCGCGGGCAGTACGTGATGCAAAAGGGAATACATTATATTACGAAGGAATACTGGAAGATATTACACAGCGTAAAATGGAAGAAGCAGCTTTAATAAGGCAAGTTGAGGAATTGAGAAATGAAATCAAGCAAATAAGACGCGGTTTGGAAGTAGCAGAAGTTACTCAAGTTAATGATTTTGAAGATAAGCAACCAAACATACCAACAATATTACTAGTCGAAGACAACGAAATGAACAGAGACATGTTATCACGTCGGTTGAAGCGTTTAGGTTACGAAGTCATGATAGCAGTTGACGGCGCCGAGGGAGTATCGTTAGCAGCGAGTAAAAATCCGAGTATTATATTGATGGATATGAGTCTACCTATATTAGACGGATGGGAAGCAACAAAACAATTAAAAGCCAATGTTAATACAAAGCATATCCCAATTATTGCCTTAACTGCACACGCGATGTCAGGCGACCGAGAAAAAGCACTCAACAGTGGCTGTGATGAATATGATACGAAACCTATCGAAATGTCTCGACTCATCAAGAAAATTACAACCCTCCTTGGCAACGGATAAAACAGATGTAACGGATGAGTTATTCGTTACACATAAAATCTAGTTTTTAAAAATCAATTATCCGTTACATCCGTTCCAGAATCCGTTGCCAGTGCTGCATAATTACCATAAGTGGCGCCTATAAGTTAGTTGGGTCATAAAAAAAGTCGTATGTAAAGTAAAGTAAAGTTATGTTAAGAAAATTGAAGCTTGGAAACAAATTTACCTTGATGCTGATGGTGGTGTTTTTGGGTGGGGTAATAATTAGTGGTTTAACCTTATCAAACGCGATGCGTCATAAAGCAGAGGATGAAATTGCAACCAAAGCAGAAATTTTGACTCAAGCGATGAATTCTGTGCGAAAATATACGAGTAAAAATATTCAGCCGTTGTTAAAAGAGAGACTTGCTACGGAGTCAAAATTTATAGCGGAGACGGTTCCAGCGTTCTCAGCACATCAAGTGTTTGAAAATTTCCGTGCGTCACCGGAATATAGTAGTTTTTCTTACAAGGAAGCAACATTAAATCCAACGAATATAAAAGACAAAGCTTCGGAGTTTGAAGCAAGTTTAGTTGAGCAGTTCCGTAAACAGCCTGATTTAAAGAAGTTAACAGGATACAATGTTAAGAATAATATCCAATCATTTTACATTGCTAAACCACTTACTGTTTCAGAAGCTAGTTGTCTTGAATGTCATAGTACCCCAGATAAGGCGCCTAAAAGTTTGATTACTACATATGGTAGTCTGAATGGGTTTAACTGGGAGTTAAATCAAATTATTGCTGCTCAAACCGTTTATGTACCCGCAGACGAAGTTTTTGCGCGCGGGAACCAGTATTTATCCTTAACAATGGGAATATTTGTTTCTATTTTTACTACGGTAGTTATATTGATTAATTGGTTACTCAAGTATACCGTTATTCAGCCAATTAGAGGATTGACAGGAATTGCACGTCGTGCGGGAGATGGTGTATTAACGTCAGAAATTTTAGCACAATTTGATTCGCCATTCATGACAAAGTTTAGCAAGCGTTGTGATGAACCGGGACAGTTAGCTCGTACTTTTCAACATATGGCCCATGAAGTTGCCGCGCGTGAACAAAATCTAAGTCAAGCAGTTTCAGAACGCACTGCTCAACTTGCGGATACAATGAAAGATGCAGAGCGCGCGCGTTTAGAAGCAGAAAGCGCAAACTCTGCTAAAAGTCAATTTCTGGCAAACATGAGTCACGAGCTTCGCACCCCTTTAAATGCCATTATTGGTTATAGCGAAATGCTCAAGGAAGAAATGGAAGATGCAGGTACTAACGAACTAATTTCTGATGTGCAAAAAATACACGGCGCCGGAAGGCATTTATTAGAGTTGATAAATAGTATTCTAGATTTATCGAAGATTGAAGCGGGTAAAATGGAGCTTTATATAGAAAAGTTTGAAATTGGGGCAATGATTCAAGATGTTGCAGCAACGATTCATCCTTTGATAAGTAAGCATCATAATATTTTACAGGTGAATTGCCCGGTTGATATCGGCGCCATGAATGGAGATATCACAAAACTGCGTCAGAGTCTTTTCAACTTATTAAGCAATGCAAGTAAATTTACAGAAAACGGTACAATTACTTTAACAGTGAAGCGAGATAGGGAAAATACAATCATATTTAGCGTTACAGATACAGGTATCGGGATGACACCCGAACAACAAACTAAACTTTTCCAAGCATTCTCGCAAGCAGATGCTTCCACAACTCGTAAATATGGTGGAACAGGTCTAGGTTTAGTCATCACACAAAAATTCTGCCAAATGATGGGAGGTAGTATTAATGTTGATAGTACATTTGGCATTGGAACTACTTTTACTATTACCTTACCCTCCATGCAACGTGCGGAAGCAAAAGAAGTAAATAAACCAATAAAACTAAATAAATCGAATAAACGAGACAAGAGTACTATTTTAATTATTGATGATGACGCATCAGTACTGGACTTAACAGAGCGTTTTTTGCAACGTGAAGGGTTTGAAACAGTAACAGCAGCAAATGGAATGGATGGTTTGAAACTAGCGAAACAAATTTGTCCAGAGGTAATAATATTAGATGTAATGATGCCTGAGATGAATGGTTGGTCAGTGTTGAGTCAACTCAAACAAGACCCTGAGTGTGCGGATATTCCTGTCATAATGGCAACAATGATAGATGACCAAAATATGGGTATTGCGCTTGGTGCATCAGATTATTTGCTCAAACCTGTTAATTATGAGCGTTTGACTACATTACTGCACAAATATCATAATACGTCGGTGCCGCAATCGGTGTTAGTAGTGGAAGACAACACAGCAAACCGCGAAATGATATGTCGTCAACTGCAAAAAGCAAACTGGCAAGTACTGGAAGCAGAAAATGGACGTATTGCACTCTCCGTTTTACAACATGAAGAACCGGGTATAATTTTACTAGACTTAATGATGCCAGAAATGGATGGGTTTGAATTTATTACAGAACTTCGCAAAGTTGAAAAATGGCAATCAATCCCTGTTATTGTGTTAACTGCCAAAGATTTAACTTCAGAAGACCGCTTTTTATTGGATGGTAAAATCCAGCGTATATATCAAAAAGGTTTTTACAATCGTCAATTACTGATTGATGAAATTAATAAATTAGTAATGATTAACTAACCAAAAGCATAAATAATAATTATGTTACGAAATATAAATTGGATATATTTGAATCATGGAAAATCTACAAGCGACCTTATTCTCGTTTCTACGTAATGAATTATGTGTTCCAATTAATGCCATCATTTGCTATAGCGAAATGATCATAGATGAATTGAGGTGTAGAAATATTGAAAATGCACAAATATTAAGCGATATAGAAAAAATACAGATTTGCGGGAATCAAATATTGAAGTTTAGTAATATAATATTTGATTTAGCACAAAACGAACAAGAAAGTACTATTTCTGAAAATACGATTTATGTTGAGTTAGTGACGCCGATAAGTACTATTATAGGTTATTGTGAAATATTAAAAGAAGATGCAAACGCTGAACTAATTCCTGACCTAGACAGAATTCACCGTGCAGCACAGCAATTACTGTTGTTAGTAGATGATATTGTAAACCTAACTCAAAAGCAGCAATTTTCTCCAACAACGGTTAAATTAGCAAGAGATGCAATCCGCGCGCTTGACGAGTTAAAAACGGCGCCAGTAATAAAAGCAAATTTATTGAAGTTAGGTAAAATATTGATTATAGATAGTAATGAAACGAATTGTGATTTTTTGTTACGACAACTTGAAATAGAAGGTTATACAGTAACAGTTGCCAAAAATGGTCAAGCGGCACTACAAATACTCAAAGCTGTTCCATACGATTTGATATTACTCGATATTATCATACCGGGAATGAACGGACTTGACGTATTACAAACAATAAAACAACATTCTGAATGGCGCCATATACCAGTAGTAGTGATGTCAGCGTTTAATCAAATAGAAAGTATAATAAAATGTATTGAGTTAGGCGCCGAAGATTACCTTTATAAACCGTTGAATACAAGATTAGTACAGGCAATAGTCAACGCGCATATTCAGAAAAAACGGTTATACGAGCAAGAGATTGTAAAAAAACAAGAACAAGTACAAACGCTCGTAGTGAGTATCGATGAAGTTCAGAAAAAACGTGTAGTTACATCAATTGCAAAAACAGACCATTTTCGCGAACTTCAAAAACGGGCAATTAAGTCCTCAGAAACGTTTCCTCCAACTCAGAACCCAACATCAACATCAAAAATTATTTCGATCCATTCCTATCGTGGTGGAACAGGGAAATCAAATTTAACAGCAAATTTAGCTGTAAGTTTTGCTTCGACTGGACTACGGGTGGGTATTGTGGATGTAGATATTCAATCTCCCGGTATCCATACGTTGTTTGGTTTGGAAGATACAATACAATGGACGTTGAACGATTATTTATGGGAACGCTGTGGTATTTGTGAAGCTGCTTATGATGTCAGCCATAAGTTAGAATTTCAATTAAATCACCTCAGTAATACTAGTGATATACCAGGTAAACTTTATTTAATCCCTTCCAGTATAAAAGCCAATGACATAACTCGAATTTTACGTGAGGGTTATAACGAAGAAATGTTGATAGACGGGTTTAATCAGCTTATTAACAACTTGCAATTAGATTATTTGTTTATTGATACACAACCCGGAATAAATGAGGAAACACTACGCGCGCTAACCGTTTGTAATTTATCAATAGTTCTTTTGCGTCCAGATTATCAAGACTATCAAGGAACAGCAATAATAGTAGAACTCGCGCGTATTTTAGGAGTATCGCAATTACAGCTAGTAGCGAATAAAACATTAGCAACATTAGATTTGGAAGAATTTCAGCAGCAGGTAGAAAGCGCATATAACGTATCAGTTGCGGGAATTTTACCACTTTGTGAGGAAATGATACACTTAGCAAGTAGTGATATTTTTTGCTTGCATTATCCAAATCATCCGTTGTCGAAAATAATATACAGCATAAGCCAAGAAATTATTACGAGTAATCGAGGCTAGAGTCGATATGCAGTGGAAGAAACTAATACCAAATTTATTTGCAGGTGCCACAACAGGTTTAGTGACGTTAACCTATAGTCTATCGTTTGCGGCGCTGATTTTTTCAGGAAGTTTGGCACCGTATTTTTCGCAAGGAGTAACAAGTGCGCTGATCAGTTCGGTAATAACAGGTATTTTTGTAACGTATAACAGCGCGTTTCCATTTGCAATAGCAGGCCCAGATTCTAACTCAGCAGCAATTTTAGCATTAATGGCTTTTAGTATTGCTGAACAAGTTCATAAAAAACACGCAACTAATGTACTACCAACAGTATGGACAGCGATTGCATTATCATCAATATTAACAGGCATAGTTTTATATGGGATAGGAAAATTAAGGAGTGCCCGCTGGGCGCGGTTTATTCCTTATACTGTAATGGGGGGATTTCTTGCAGGTACAGGTTGGCTGATTACGCGCAGTTCCTTCAAAGTGATGGCAGGTGTACCATTAGACTGGGATAAATTACCGTATTTACTTCGGCGTGATGTAGTTATATATTGGTTATCTGGATTAATTTTTTCTTTTTCGACTATTTTGGTAACTAAATATATTCGCCATGTTTTAGCGATGCCAATGATGTTGCTTATAACAATAGTTGTGTTTGATATATTATGGCGCCTGATATCGGGTGGTGTTGATTCATCCCAAGGTTGGTTTCTCAAAGCAATGCCAAACCAACATGTATGGAATAATTGGATATCAACAACCGCGCGAGTAGACTGGCAAGTGTTGGTGTATGAAAGCGGTACATTGGTTGCAATGATAATCGTTGTATTGATTGCAATTTTACTAAATGCGACAGCAATAGAGATTGAAGTTCAACGAGATTGTAGTCTAGACCACGAACTTTGTGTAAACGGGGTTGCAAATATTGTAGCTGGTGTGTGTGGTGGAATGGTCGGAAATATTTCCTTGAACCGTACCTTATTGAACCGTAGTGCAGGAGGAAATAGTCGTATTGCGGGACTAACAACAGCCGCGTTTTGTGGTTTAATATTACTATTTGGTTCAAGTATTCTGACTTATATTCCGCGTTTTGTCTTAGGTGGTTTGTTATTGACAATTGGCTTCAAGCTATTGTATGAATGGGTTTACGCAGCTTGGTTTAAATTTCCTCATCTTGAATACGCTTTAATTATTACAATTCTTGGTAGCATAGCTATATGGGGGTTTATAGCAGGAGTTGGGATTGGAATTATTATTTCTTGTGCTTTGTTTGCTTTTAACTACAGTCGTCACCAAGTAATACGTCATATATTAGAAGGCGCCACACACAAAAGTAAAGTACAGCGTCCGGAACCAGAGCAGAGACTATTGAGGCAAAAAGGCGACAATATATATATATTATTATTACAAGGGTACATATTTTTTGGTACAGCGAACGCGCTTTTGGAGCAAATTCGACAAAGATTAAAAAATATTGATTTACCTACCATCGAGTTTTTAATATTAGATTTTCGTCTAGTAAACGGCTTAGACTCCTCCGTTGTTCTGAGTTTTTTCAAAATCAAACAGTTAGCGAATAGTCACCAGTTGAATTTAATTTTAACTCATATTGACGATAATATACTGCATCAACTACAGCGAGGCGGTTGTATTAATGGAAAAGAGACATTTATACAAATTTTTCCTGACTTAGACAGAGGAATAGAATGGTGTGAAGCTCAAATACTTGAAACACATTCTTTTAGGCGCCGACGAGTACTACCGTTAGCACTACAATTAAACGAAGTGTTCAATGATATCGAACAAGTATCTTGCTTCATGAATTATTTGGAAAAAGTGCAAGTAGAAACGAATCAAATATTATTTAATCAAAACGACAGTTCGGACATGCTGTACTTTGTAGAGTCAGGACAAATAACAACATTTTTACAGCTAGACGACGGACAAACTAGACGCTTACAAACATTAGGGGCAGGAACAATAATAGGAGAAACAGCATTTTATTTGGGCGCCACCCATAAAACATCAGGTATTGCTGACCAGGAAAGTAAAATATACTGCTTGACAAAAACTAACTTAAATAAAATGCAGCAAGAAAACCCTCAAGCAAGCGTTGCTTTCCAAGAATTTTTGATTCGTCAACTTTCTGAACGGTTAATATACGCTTACGCTGAAATTGAGCAATTACTGTAACGCATCTTATTATACCTATATCACACGAAACGATAGGACACCCTATAAGGGTGAGGCTATACAAATAAAGCCTGCCTATGCAGGCTAAGAATGCTTATTATTCTGTGCTTTTGATCAAGATATATGTTGAATCAAAACTAGTAAGTTAAATGTTAATACTTAAAGATAAGACATGATTAATATCATTATTTATACATTATTTTATCAGTGCTAACAGCGATAAACAATGATTTATTTTTACTGGGGCTATTATTCATATCCACCAATAAGAGCGTACAAAAACTCTATGTAGAATGGAGAGAACTCACATCTTGCACCAACGTATTAATACTCATTTTTAATTGTTTTAATGTACCAGTGCGAAGAAATTATTTTTCATGAACGCGCCTCTCTACCAGCAAAACTGTATGCATTAACATCAGGAAAAATTCATCTTAATAAAACTGCTGCCACAGGAAAATAAACTATATTAAGAATTTTGTACACAGGAGATATTTTTGCAGCACATGCGTTACTTGGTGATGATAAAAATATATATCATTGCACAGGCTATAAGCCTATGCTACAACTCCTCAAAATTATTTATACAATTTTCCAAAGCTTCAAGCCAACCTACAAATGACCTTAATTTTTCTTACAAGCTCGTTGCATGAGGATTTTGTTGTTTTTATACACCTCTAAAGTTCCAGACTGCTGACTATCGAGCGTGCCATCCCACACCCAATATTCATAATTGGCATTCTGAAACTTATACACTTTAACCCCTTCTGTAGCTTTACTGGTTCCCTTGCCCAAACCCAAATTTCCGTTGGGACTTGTAGAACGATAGAGAAGTTCGCCTGAAGAATACTTTTTCCAAACGTTAACATTGTATCCGCCTTTGCATTTCAGACTTAGAACCAAGCCAGCGGTAGAATCAGCAGAGGCTTTTAAGGGTAAATTCGCTGACATACAGGTCGTTAGGACAACCACTAACGTGGATATTTTTAGTAGTGTTTTCATAGTTTTTCTATGGGTATTTGACGATTTTCTTTGGTTTCTGAGTTTGATTATGACAATTATTATCAATAATTTCTTTGAGCTAGCTCATTATTGCAAGAAAAATTTTACCATCCGAAAATTATTATTAAGTCAGATGGCAGTATAATTTACTGAGGCTCGTCCAAAATAGAATTGTATGGTTGCGGCTCTGTAATGCGGTGTTGGATGTACTCTCGTCGAGCCTTTGCTATTTCTTGATAAACCTTTTTACGGGCTAAATTGAGACTACCTAGAGGTGCGTGTTCAACTAAAGTATGCCAAGGTGTGAATGATAGTCCCTCGTTCAGGCGCCTGCGCTCTTCAAAGTCGAATTTCTGAGCCGGAATTCTGATAGTAGCAAGTTTAATAAACGGTGAATCTTTCTCTTCCCACTCTTGCATTGGGTTTTCAATTGGAGTTTTCTCATCGTTGACATAAAGCTGTACCAAAAAGTCAAAAGTTGCATCGAGAGCATCTTCCGACAAATATTTAACGATTGCCTCACGCAAGTAATTTTCTGAATTGGGTGTTGAATTTGAAATATCATATGAGTGAGGTTTTACAGAATATTTAATAGAATGAGAGCCTAATTGATAGGGAGTAGTACTCCAATATTGAATTAGGAGTGGATTCAATACTGCTCGGTTAAGCGGGAGCATAGCCTAAAATAAAGAAAAGTTTGTTCGCGTTAGAAAAACGCGAACAAAATCGAATAAAATTTATATAAACGAACCCGCATGAGCAAGTATCTCTCAAGAATTTTAATATTTAATTGTAAAAATATCTCAAATATTGAATTACAAATCTTGTTAACTATCTTCTACCTCGCGCATACTGTCAACTTGCGGTTGCAAAAATTGTAAAAGATAGTTGTTGACGTGGAGTAGCATTATTTCTATGACATCGTTTTTTACTTTTAAATTTAGAACGAGTTTTCTTTACTACCCTTGGATTAGTTCTACCTGATGCTGGTGGTATTTGTAAGTCTAAAATCTCTAACATCAACCAGCTAAAATATACTTGAGTATTCTCGATAGAATTATTAGAATGCTGCTGAAAGTGAGGAATGGCACGTCTAACAACTTTTAAAC
>NZ_JBXXZH010000130.1:0-25558 GCF_059640475.1 Calothrix sp. CBUCES-K 9914 | reverse complement strand
CCCGCGTAGCGGGCACCGTAGATAATTATCTCACGCTCTGGATATTGTCTAACTTTTGCCACCTTGACAGGGCTAGCAGTGCCCACCCTACGAATTAATCTCATAATCGCGCAAAGTCTATCGATGAGGAAAAATGGAGATGTTGCAAATAAAAATGCTGTTTAAGGAAAGAGAAGTAGGGCATTATTGGGAATTGCTACAAGTTTTGGTAGCACGAAATCTGAAGGTGCGTTACCGAGGGTCATTACTGGGGGTGTATTGGTCGCTACTCAATCCACTACTAATGACAGGAGTTTACACAGCAATTTTTGGAACTGCGTTTGCATCTTATTTATGGCAACTCAATTTTAAATTACGTGCTGGCAGTGTTTACAGGATTGGTTGTGATTAACTTTTTCTCAGCTTCTACTACACAAGCATTATGGAGTGTGGTGAACAATGGAGCTTTGTTAAACAAAATTTGCTTGCCAGTAAATATTTTTCCTGTCTCGTTGGTTACAGCAAATATTTTTCAGTTTTCAATTGGGGTATTTCCATTACTGGCTATTATGACGTTAGTTAATTCTAGGAGTCTAATCAATGTAATTGCATTAGTGTTTCCTTTAATAGGGCTAATTTTGGTATGTACTGGTATTAGCCTACTAGTGAGTGCGCTATTTGTATTTTTTCGAGATTTACCTTACTTCTATGAGTTGATTGTATTTATGTTGTGGTTGAGTAGTCCTATATTTTACCCAGCAACAATTGTACCTGCATCAGTTAGGTCTTTGTTGATACTTAATCCTTTAATGCCAGTAATTGAAAGTATCCGCCAAATTTCTTTATCAGGCACCATGCCAGATGTATCCTTGATTGGGCAATCATTATTAAGTGGAATAATTTTTTTAACGTTGGGTATAACTTTTTTCCGCTCCTTGCAGCATTCATTCATGGATTTACTATAATGAACAGCATTGTAGATTTTGTCAAGATTTGTTAACTTTTTCACTGTAATTAAGGCATTAGCCCAACATTCTGTAAAAATGAATACAGAAATTATTTTAATTACTTCTCTCTAACTCGGTTAAGGGAAAGTGTTTTCACAAGTTTCAATGGAGGAAGGTAATGTCTCTTCAAACAACCCATCCAGTTTGCCCACTAACGCCCGCCCTCGTTAGAGCGATAGTTTCAGGTTGGAACCCGGTTTGTCACATCACCTACACTCGCGATACATGGGTTAAACTGCTGCAATCGCCTAGCGAGTATGCATTTGATGAAGCTAAATTACTCTGTCAAGAATCCCCAGACACTTGGGTTGCCTGGGTACCAGACTATGGTGAGGTTATTCTCGATAGAAGCGATTTTTATTGTTAATGGTCGGGTGCGTTCATACAGGACGCTATGACAAGTTAAATCAATATATAAATTATTTAAGTAGGAAGGCGCCTACAAGAGAACCAACGACAACAACCGTCAAAGCTACTAACAAGGCAGCATTGCCCCAAGCTTGTAACTTCGGTTCATGCTTACCAAAGCGAAGTCCAAAATATAATCCTGCTGCTAACCAGCAAGTAGCAATCCAAAACACCGCGAGTTGTAAATGCCAAGTGCGAGAAGCTGCATAAGGTAAATAACGCTGAATCGGTATACCGTCTTGGTTTACAGAAGTTGAGTAAGTAGCAGGAGCAAGATGAGAATTATAACTTTAAAAATGCCACAAAGGTTTCTAACATATAGCAATGCTAGATGTTGAGTGTAACAGCAAATAGAAATTTTAGTATCAAGTTATATCGTATATTAGATAACAAAATAATTTAACAATCGGCTACATCTTGAGATAGAGCGAACATATTAACCTCTATCCAATGAGCGAAGAATTTTTTCAAGTTTTGTTTAAGACAATTGCAATTGCTGTAAGAGTATTAATCAAATTTCCAACTATTAAACAAATTTATAAAGAGACTTTACCTGAGCTTACTAATCAAGCTTTTTGGGAAAGGTATTTAGAAATTAATAAGCATTCTCAAAAAAAAATCTAAGCAAGTACTTCAACAATACCCAGCAAAATATACAATCTCTGAGCATCGCGAATAGCATGTCCATCGAGGTCATTATTGAAGTACACGTAAACGTCAATATTCTGTGTAAGAAATGAACGGATACGTTCAGCCCATATAGATAGCTCTTCATCGTTATAACCTACACCCCATTGCCCACTATGCATCCGAATATAAGTCCAAGAGGTAGTTAAAGATACATCAAGGGAAACTGTTGGGCTTACAGGTAGGCAAAGAGCAGCATCGGCATTTTCCAATAGTTTGTAAACTTGGGGTATTAGCCAGCTCTGATGACGGAATTCAAAGATAAATCGTTGTTGTGGATAGGTTTGCAGTAATTCTAAAAACGGCTGAAGGCGCCCAATATTAATGTGCCAAGTGTGAGGAAACTGAAATAAAATAGGGCCAAGCTTTTCTTCTAAACCAGACGCACGCTCCATTAGTCGCTCTAACGGTTCTACTGGGTCTTTCAAATTCTTCATATGGGTGAGATAGCGACTGCCTTTGACGGCAAAAAGAAAGTTGGAAGGTGTTTGTTGACGCCAAGTTTCAAACACAGACCGCTCTGGCAAACAATAAAAGAAAAAGTTAATTTCTACAGTAGAAAAGTGTTGAGCGTAAAATGATAGTTGCTGGTCGCTATGCAAACGCAGTGGATAGAAAATCTCCATCCAATGCTTATAAACCCATCCGAAGCGAACCAATTTGCAGCTTACTCATTTAATTGTCTCAGTTATATCTTCTACTCAAGGGTTGTAACCATTTTTTTACTGTGTGTTTTGATTAGTTTGAGTCTTTATGCATTTTGAGTTTGGAGCGAATCATAAATATCCCAATATTCAATATTTTGGTCACGTAGTATTGGCTCCGCGCGCTCAATTTCTTCTTTTGTGCCATCCAATATAAGCATATAGTAACTCTGCTGGAGGCGGTCGCTATAAACTCTAGCTCGCTCTTCAGGTACACCCAAATCACCTAATGCTTTCACCAAATTCTGAGTTGCTGCTGCTCCCACAGCAACACCTCCTATGCTACTAACTAATGCGACACCCACAGACCCTGCTGCTAAAATAGCTCCTAAACCGGGAAGTGCCAGACTACTCAACCCAACTAACACACTGCCCCAAGTAGCTGCTTGTAGCGTATCTCCTACTGCTCCCGTTGTATTTACATCTTGATCACCAATAGTATCGCTTAATTTGGCTTCGCTAATACTTTCGCCTTTCTCTACATCTTTAGCTATAACAGAAACTTTCTCCATAGGAAAGTCGGAAGCTTTAAGTGCATTCACTGCTTGTTCTACTTGTTGAGAATTAGCAAACACTCCTAATGCATGTACAACGTCTTTAGTTGTCATTTTGTCCTCGTTTAAAATTTCAAGCATAATTAGAGGTTTAGCGTATCAAGTGCAGTACATCACGCACTAAACTGTAGCCAGCAAAATCCCAAAGTAGGTAAGAAACAAAGCCAATCATTGCTAAACGACCATTCCATAGTTCTTGTTGGGGATTCCAACCAAAAATCCAAGCATTGCGGTCGGCGCCGTTATATGCTCTGGCGACACCAGGTAATTCGGTTGCTTTCTTAGTATTAGTTGTCATTGCAAGTACTCTTTAATTACTCTATTACATCCAAATGTTAGTTACTATTACGATTGCAGTTCTCTGTCTTTAGAATGAATAGTTATTTACGATGTATTAGGCATTAAAAAAATCACAGGTGTTTACCATAAACACCTGCGAAAGTGCGTGAAGGATTTCTAAAGTAATTTCATCATAGTATAAATACTTAATTTATTTACATGACAAAGAAATAAATTAAATTAAAAATCAGTGTAGCGCTTTTTACATTTGCCAATAACTTGGGCTATGATTTTCTTCAACAGGAATATTAGCCCCACCCACGCGCGGGTGTAGGTGCAAGATATCAGCTATCCGAGAACGAAGCGATAGTTCTATCTGTTATCCCAAACAGCCAAGAGGCAAATCCTGACAGCCATATACTATTTTTCAATGTGGCTAAAAAATCTGATTTTTGATGAAAAAACTAAACTAGCTATTTATCATTCTAATTATGAAGCTTAAAAATATAAATCTACACTAAAACTAATGTTTAGTGTAGATTCGTGTGTAGAATACCAGATTCATATAGCTAATTATGAGCCACCCAAATTAGTCAAGATAAACACCCTTCTAATTAGCGCCACTCCTTATATTTTTTAATATACTAGTAGCGGTCAAATAATGTTTTCTATCTATAGATTGATTGTAATATTAATATATATATATAGTGTCTATAAATACAAAAATATATTTTAACAAGTTAGGGTAAAATGATTAGTTTCGATAGTAGATAGTAGGTGGGACTATGCCCCACTTACTACTAGTTTTTCTTTGTGAATACAGCTGGTTTTTCATGTGAATCAGTCATATAGGCACATGCCATGTCTGATGAGTTATGTGCCCAGCCAATACGTCCTTGAGGGTCTATCAGAATACAACCCGCTTCTCCTGTCACTTTAGATTTGAGAGTTTCAATTGCCATTTGCGCCGCTTCGTCTGGGTGTTTGTCTCCAGCTAAAAAGTCAATTGCTGTTTTAGCTAGAACCACTGGTATAATCGATTCGCCATCACCCGTTGTGGAACAGGCGCCGTATTTATTATCAGCGAATAAGCCTGAACCAATTATGGCACTATCACCAACGCGACCTTGAAACTGATTCATAAGGCCTCCAGTTGAAGTACCCGCAGCTAAGAGTCCTTGACTATCCAAAGCTACACAACCAACTGTGTTGGGACGGTCAGTAACTTCTTTCTCTTCTTCCCACTCTTCGCGTAGCTCCTCAACAACTAGGTCTTGTTTGGGACACATCTCAATTCCGTTTTCTTTGGCAAAGCGTTCTGCACCATGAGACACTAGAAACATTGGTTTTTTACCCATTATTTTGTGCGCGACTGATATAGGATGGGGTATTCCCTGGACTGCTGCGACTCCTCCCCATCCGAAGTTAGCACCCTCCATAATTGCTGCATCTAGCTCAACTTCTCCCTGGTTGTTGAGAACGGCGCCCATTGAAGCATTAAATGTTTGGTCAGCTTCCAAAACTCGAACGGCTGCTTCAACCGCTTCTGGAGCAGTACCTCCATTTTTCAGAACTTTCCAACCAGCCTCTACTGCCGCTAAACAGCCTGCGTTATTGGCTTCTATTTTATCTTCTGAAATTGTTTTGGCGCCGCCATGTACAATGATACTTATTGTCACAGATTTCTCCTATTGTGTGTGAAAGTAGGACAGGCAAGATGCCTATCCTACTGTGATAGACCCTTATTTTTGAGGTTTTGCTCGATGTGGTGCATTTCCTCAATTGTTTCTCCTGTCACTATTCCATAGATTTCGGTGTGAATTTTTCCATAGTTGACAGATTCTTGCGCTGACAAAATGATAAAGTCTTTTCTTTCTAATTCTGGTTTGAGGGTGTTGAGAGTGGATTCTAATGTACCAGTGATGCGATAATCAGTAGAATACTTTGCTATCTCTTTTCCTAACCTGAGTAGAGCATGACGTTGTAAGCACAGTGGAGTCGAGCCATTAACGCGAAAATTAGCGTCAATTACATAAAGGTGTCCGTCTTGGTCTTGTAGAACATCGAAACCAATAACGCCGAAATAACCTCTTTTGTGTGCATATTGACCGATAGCAGCAATCATCTCAAAGAAAATTTTCATGTCACTGGAATAATTTATCAATCCTCCTATATAATTTCCTTCCGACGTGACAACCTGGCTTGTTACACCAATCAGCTTTATATCTCCCGTTTTGCTAATGTAAAACTGAACACAATAATTATTTACAGAATTTTTGATAAACTCTGAAACAATAATTATAGAAAGTAATTTACTATCGAGGTATTTTTTAAGTTCAGTAAAACAGTAATCTAAGTCGCTTTGACTCTTAATTATATAAGTTCCTTCTCCTGAGAGTCCGTGAGATGTTTTGATTAAGTATGGAAATTGTGGTAGTTGGAGCTTTGTGATATCTACAGAATCAAGATTGTAGGTTTGGTATTCTGGACATGGCACACCTAATTCAGCTAACGTTGCTTTGCTGAGTAAGTGGTAATGAGTATCAGGTGCCACTGCGTGTTTTTCGGGTTTGAGACAATCAAAGGGAAATAAGGTAATGAATTTATCAAACCGCGCGGTGTAGTTGAGGCAATCTAAATAAAGAGATTGTTTTAGTGTTTCAAAATTGGTATGGCTATTTAAATGCTCGTGCCAGTATGTAAGAAGCAACTCAGGCGCCGGACTAATGAGAATACCTGGAACTAAATTACCTAATACTGCAAGATTTTTCCAAGGTTCGTTTTGAAAAATTTTACTATAGGAAGTTTTGGTGGCTTCGTCACTGCCATCTTGAATTAAGTATTTTTGGGTGTTGGGATAAGTTACCCAACTAGCAGTAGCAGGATAATTCAAGATGAACGCATAAGATGTATCTGCAACATCTTGTGCAAATAAATCAGATAAAGAAGTTCCTTGGAAGTAATCAAAGTTATTGGAGTTCATAAAGTATTTTGGTCTTTCAATCTGACCATTATCTTAGAGGCGCCATTAAACTGGCACCTCTACATATAAGAAGAAGATTAATAAGCGAACGACTGATAAACCTCAGTTTGGATATCTTTTTGGCTTACTTCATCAACTGACTCAACAATTGGGTTAAAGCGTAACAAATGGCTCCCTCGTTCGGTTAATGTGTTCATAGCAGCGCGGGGAATTTGAATCGACACTTCAGGACGATATAGCCAACGACGACTATAACCAATTACCACCATTGGACGAGGTGTTTCTGTGCGGTTAGGCGTACCACGGTGTAGACCACGGACATCACGAATCATGACATCTCCTAGTTGCATCGTAATCGGTTCGAGTTTAATTTCACCCGAATTAATACGAAGCAATCCTTCTTCTTTGGACATCATGTGTGTACCGCACGCAATTTCAATTGGCCCGTTATCCAAGGTGACATCCACCAAAGGAAAATTGATTGCCAATTGATAAGGGGGAGTTTCCATACCAGTTTCGGGGAAGAGTGGTGGAGTATCCCGGTGTACGTCTTGAAACTCTGAACCTAGTAAGGGTGTGTCTGTTGCTAGTTGGCACATAACAAAGTCTGAACCTACCAAACGTTCGACGATGGCTAGAATATCTTCATCTTCGTAAATACTGGTATCAGCGAATGGAGGTTGAAAAGGTAAAGTTACATAATAGCGGGCGGCGCCTCTATTTCGTAAGTGTCCTTCACGCGCGATATGTTCACTAAGCTTTGGCATGAAAGCAGAGTACCATGTCTCTAGTGTTGCCTTTGAAAAGTGATTGGGCAACACACAGAAGCCGTCTTTAAGTACCGATTCGGTAAACGACTCTATTTTTTGGGAGTTGTGCAGGTTGGTAATCATATTTTGATTTTAACAAAATAGACTACAAAAGAGTTTTTTTGTTACCCAGCTTTATAGTTGATATAGTGCCTCAAATTGTCGTGTACTAGTATCATTAATTACCTGTAGTAATAAAGACTTTAATGTCTCTAAGCCTAAGCGCCCAGTTGCTGAAATAAACGCTGCTTCAGGATAATCTCGCCGTGCTTTTTCTAAACTTTCGCTATTTGCCTTATCAATTTTATTAAAAGCAATGAAGCTTTTTTCAGGAATTGTCGGCATTTCTTCGAGTATTTCCTGCACGCTCTTCATATGGCTTTCCCATGCTGGGTGAGATAAATCTACTACATGCAGCAAAGCGTCTGCTTCTACCACTTCTTCTAATGTCGCGCGGAAAGCATCCATTAGTGCTGGTGGCAGCTCATGTATAAATCCTACCGTATCGGTTAGTAAAATTGATTTACGTTCTTGGTCGGGTTGTGTAATAACTAGCTTACGTGTTGTCGGATCAAGAGTCGCAAAAAGTTGATTTGCTGTATATACATCTGCATTAGTTAATACATTCAACAAAGTAGATTTACCTGCATTGGTATATCCAACTAATGCTACAACTGGAATATCTTGTTTTTGTCGTTGTTGCCGAATGCGGTCGCGATGTGCTTGCAAATCATTTACTTGCTGCTGTAATTGAGCAATTTTTCTTTGAATAGCTCGTCTTTCAGTTTCCAATTTAGTTTCACCCGGCCCTCGTGTACCAATACCGGCGCCTAATCTTGACATTTCTTGACCGTGACCGCGTAATCGTGGCAGCATATACTCTAATTGCGCTAGTTCAACTTGTAATTTACCAGCTTGACTTCTTGCGCGTTGAGCAAAAATATCTAAAATTACTCCAGTGCGGTCTACAACTCGAATACCAATCTGGTCTTCTAAATTGCGCGTTTGAGACGAAGAAATATCACGGTCAAAAACAATCAAATTAGCTCTAACTTTTTGAGCATGAAGGGCAATTTCTTCGACTTTACCTTGCCCAACAACAGTTTGCGGATGGGGACGACCGCGTTTTTGCCGTACAGTATCTAATACTATACCTCCAGCGCTTTCTACCAACCCTACAAGTTCTTGAAGTCCCGAATCAAACCTTTGAGGAGAAATATTATCCGTTTGTAACCCCACTAGTAAAACTCTATCTTGGTCAGTAAGCATATCTTGATTCGGAAATACTGTATCCCCGACTTCAATAATTTCTCTTTCCCATTCATAAATTAACTCGTCAGAATCTTGGGAAGTTAGCTCATCTAAACATATAGCAGGTGAAACTCTCCAAGGAGTTTCCATATCAGGGAAAAGATTTGCTAAAAAAGCATCTTTCACTTTGCCCGACTCAACAGTTAGCAGCACAAGAGCATCCAAGCGCTGACCAGCCATTGCCACTAATGCAGTTTCGTCTGGCGCCTCTGATTTAAATTGAGTAGCAACACAACGAATACCACTCAAGTGTTCTACGCTATGACGAGCTAATTCTTCAAATGGAATTCGAGTTTGAAAGGGAGTTCCCACAGCAATTCTAGTTACTTGCCCGCGTCGATTAATATAGCAGCAAACTGGATGATGAATTCCTGTACTAATTGTGGCTAAAGCGTCAGCAAATTCTGGCGTAACAAATCTATCTCCAGGTAGACGTTGCTCGTAAAGCTTTTGTAATTGTTTGAGATGATTTGATTTGATGCCCTGAGTGTTCCCGTAAATATTTTGCATAATACTTAAACTGAAAAGACTTTGAATTAAATTCTTTATTTTATACTTGTCTTTTTTATCATGCATTCTCATCTATCAATAGAAATAACTAGCCTACAAATATTTTTTCTCTGGAGTAAGTGTAATTTAAACCTAAAACTTTAAATATCAATTTTATCTAAACTTTATTAAAATATATGTTGTAGATTTTGTATAGATTACAACCTTTAAACTTTATATTTTCTACTTCTTAAGATATAGTTGAGAGGGAATACTGCTCGGTTAAGGTTTTGTACCAGAACTTATCCCCCCAACCCCCCTTAATAAGGGGGGCTTTAAGCTCTCTTTTCCCCCTTAATAAGGGGGGCTAGGGGGGATTCAATTTTTAACCGAGTAGTATTGTAGTGAGAGGTTATTTAATACATTTTTGTTAATTTTATATAAAACATAGAATTAACTTTTTATAATCAATAATAGTTTTTTTGTGCTACTAATCAAAATAAAAAATATCTAAAGTAATCTTGTGGAGTGGGCATCCTTGCCCGCCCATTTAGAAAAGGATTTTTGACAAGAACGGGCGAGGACAACCATTCCACAAGAGGTAAGTTAATTTAATTTTTGGAAGTCTCCTGGTTGGAGTCAAAATTTTTTTGACGGTACGGTAACGGACAGACAACTAACTGATTAACTACTAGAGTAATATTATAGCGGCTTTATAGACATATTTTCTCATATACTATTGCCGCACTCAAGAAGGTAACACTGATTCAAGAATTTGCGGATGGTGGTTGAACAATGCATTTAGATAATAGTAAACTCAAAACAATCTCTGAATATCGAAAGACAACCTTAAATAATGGCAATGGAGGAACCGGAGAAAACAATCACCGCATTTCGCCTCAAAATATGGATTATTATTTTAGTAAAATAACTCAAGCTATGAACAAAGTTGAAGAATTACTATTTAATAATTACGAATCAAATCAAGATAGCCGTATTATAGTATCAGAATGCCATGAAAGTAATGACATTACAACAGAGGATAAAGTAAAGCTTTTAAGCGCGCAGGTAGAAAGTCTTCAACAACTGCTACTTTCCAAGGAAGCTGAACTGCAAGCGGCACAGGAAGAACTAAATTATATAAATCAGGATTTAGCCGCAGCGCTGCATACAAAAGTACTGACGCTTGCTGAGGCGAAAGGATTCGCTAAAAACATGCTGTTCGGTAAACAGTCAATGAGCGAATGTTTAGCAAAGCTCCTTAGCGCTGTTTATCATTCAACCGTTGAAGCTTCGGAATTGGCGCCTATAGATAACATAGATAATTTGACAACATCCAAATCTAATAATAAAAATAGCAGTATTAACAATAAATTGAGTAATTCAACGTTCAGCGATAAAGTGCTGATGGATGAAAGTATTGAGCTGAGAACTAGGTCTATAAAGCTAATAAGTAAACTTGCTGAACTTAAGGCTAAGTCTAAAGACATTATCGGTAGAACCGCAAGCTCGAAAGATAAATAAATACTTATGCAACTGCTTGTGGCGCCATAACCAAGTTTACTAATTGTTCAGAAATCATATTTAGGGGTAACACCATATCGACTTTGCCAGTGTTAATAGCTGCGGATGGCATATCAAAACATTCGCAAGTAGCTTCATCTTGAGCAATTACTATGCCACCATACTTTTTAATCGCTAGCATTCCCAAACTGCCATCTGACTGTTTTCCTGTAAGAACAACTGCAATTGCCCTAGCTTTATAGCTAAGTGCCACCGACGTAAACAATTTATCAGCTGCGGGACGGAGAAAATTCATTTTTGGGTCATCAGAAAGACATAGAGTACCGTCTAAATTAACCAACAGGTGCTTATCAGGAACACAAGTGTATACAGTTCCTGGACGCACTAACTCTCCTTGTTCTGCTTGCTTAACATGCAAAGTTGTATATCTACTAAGTATTTCAGCCGTATAACTACGATGGCACCCAGATAAATGCTGCACAATGACAATGGCAGATAGGAAGTCAGATGGTAATGCGGACAAAATTTGGCTGATAGCTTTTAGTCCACCCCTAGAAGCAGCAATTGCTACAACATTGAAGGCAACATTAGGAAAGTGAGAGAAAATTTTGTGCTGTTGTGCATGTGTCACTTTTTTGCTCAAAAATTTTCAAAACGTGGTTCGCTTCTGGCTCGCCAGAAGCGAACCATAAAACTAAAGCTTTGATACATAAAGTTTTTGTACTTTACCGTACTCAACTTTATTCTAGCCTATGTACGCTAGCATACAGAAATTCTTTACACAGTAATTTGTCTTTAGTTAGAAGCCTAGTCCAGTAACATCATCTATTTAATAGAGATACAACTGGCTTAAACGAGGCTTTTATGTCATCCCAAGACCCCCATACTTCTAAAAATCGACTTCTTGCTGCGTTACCTCAAGAAGAGTACGAACGCTTACTGCCTCATTTTCAGTTAGTCTCTTTAGAGCTTAAACAGATACTCTACACTATCAACGAACCGATTGAATATGTCTACTTCCCTGAAGGTGGTATTGTTTCTTTGCTCAGTCTCATGGAAAATGGTGAAGCAATTGAAGTGGCAACAGTAGGTAATGAAGGAATCATAGGTCTTCCAGTATTCCTAGGAGCAACTATGATTCCAGGTGAGGGGTTTGCACAAATTCCTGGCGATGCTCTACGAATGAAATCAGATGTATTTAGACGAGAAGTCACTCCAGGCAGTGCGCTTTTTGGTACATTACAACGCTATACGCAAGCACTGTTTAATCAAATTGCTCAAGCTGCTGCTTGTAACCGTCTGCATTCAATTGAAGAGCGATTTTGTCGCTGGATGCTAATGACTCGAGACCGAGTCGGATCAAACGAGTTTCCTATGACTCATGAGTTTTTGGGGCAAATGCTAGGTGTGCGTCGCGCTTCAATAAGCGTGACTGCTGCGGTTCTTCAAAAAGCAGGAATTATTCAATATAGTCGCGGCAGAATGAAAATAACCGACTGTCCGCAAATGGAGAACATTGCGTGCGAGTGTTATAAAATTATCAAGACCGATTTTGAACGCTTACTCGGTAATAGTGAAAAGTTCTGAGTGCTGAGTTCTGAGTCAATTTCTCGAAACATAGCCGTTATTATTAGAAGTAAATAAGTAAGCACAGTTTAGGTAAAAAAGTAGGAAAGTTTCTTCAGTCAGCACGAGCGCACTCAGCACTCATTACTTCTATGTCGCTTTTGATGCCATTGCCAAGCATGGTTGATAATTTCTTTTAGGTCTGCATAATTTGGGCACCAACCTAAACAGTAGCGTGCTTTCTCACTACTACCAACTAAAATAGGTGGGTCGCCAGGTCTTCTTTCACGTTCGACTATTTTAATGTCTTTTCCTGTCACTTGCTTTGCAGTTTCTATTACTTCTCTAACAGAAAAACCATTGCCGTTACCTAAATTAAAGACTTCGCTTTCTCCTCCTTTAAGTAAATACTCTAAACCCAGCACATGAGCTTGTGCTAAATCAGCTACGTGAATATAATCTCGGATACATGTACCATCTTCTGTAGGATAATCTGTACCAAATATATAAATAGATTCACGCTTACCTAAAGCAGCAAATAACACAAGTGGTATGATGTGAGTCTCCGGTTCGTGGTCTTCACCTAAGTTACCATCTGGGTCGGCGCCAGCAGCGTTGAAATAACGAAAACGAACAGATTTCAAATTATACGCCGTATCAAAATCAGACAAAATTCGTTCCACCATCCATTTACTGGTAGCATAAGGGCTAATGGGGTCAATAGGATGGTCTTCGGTAAGCGGAATAAATTTTGGTATACCATAAAGCGCGCAAGTAGAAGAAAAGATAAATTTCTTAATAAAAGCATCATTCATTGCTTCTAACAACGTTAGGGTACCTGTAACGTTATTGCGATAATATTTAGCTGGGTCTGTCACCGACTCACCTACTGCTATATAGGCAGCAAAATGCATCACTGCGTCTATATTATGATTTGAAAATATATTATCCAAAAGCGCGCGGTCGTTTGTATCACCAACTATTAACTTCACTTGTAAAACTTCTTCTACTAGTTCTCGGTGTCCATAAGACAAATTATCAAGAACTATAACTTGATAACCTGCATTTAAGAGAGCTAATACTGCATGGGCACCAATGTATCCGGCGCCACCTGTAACTAATATTGTAGACATATGTTAAAAATTATTAATGGTTATTGTTTTCATAATTGTAGAGACGTTACATGTAACATCTCTACGACGACGGCATTATTTACGGTATTATTTGGCTAACAATTTACCTCTTGGAAGTAACGGTCAATAGCATAATCAAGACTTGGTAGTAACTCACCTCTATTGCTACCAAGAACACTGTAGCTAGGACGAGGAGCAATTAAACCAAGTTCTTGTGTTGGCAAAGTAATTAAACCGCTAATACTTACCGAAGCGCGCTTCGCTGCCAGTCGCGCAAAGTCTGCCCAAGATACGGCGCCAACATTAGCTAGATGCCATAGTCCAGACTCACCATCTATAAGTAAATCAAGACTAGTATTAACTAAGTCAGGAACATAAGTAGGCGAAACCGTTGAATCAAACGCAGCAGCAAACGTCCTTCCTGCACTCAACTGCCGCAAGGCAATTGTGACAAAATTATAATCATCCCACGGACCAAAAAAGGCACTGGTACGAATTACTAACGATGCCGGATTAGCTTTTAACACTTCCTTCTCAGCCAAAGCCTTACTACGCCCATATACATTTAAAGGCGCCACAGCATTATTTTCGACATACGGATTAAAAACAGTACCATCAAAAACCAAGTCTGACGAGAAAGTTATAAAAGCAGCATTATGTCGCGCGCACGAAAGAGCTAAGTTTTTTGCACCTTCAGTATTTACTCGTAGACAAACATCTGGTTCCGTTTCTGCATCATCCACTCGAACATATCCAGCAGCATTTATAACTGCCCAAGGTTTCAATTCAGCTAAAACAGCATCTATTGAATTTGTATTAGTAATGTCCATCTCTTGACGCGATAATAAACGATATGTAATACCGCGTACTTCACAAAACCTAGCAAAAGCTTTACCCAAAGTTCCTGTGGCACCAACAATTACAAGAGGAGATAAAGAGCTAGGAACAGTAGCTCCCTCCGAATTCCGGGGGGTTGGGGGGGATTCAAAATTACCACAACTCACTGCTGGATACAACAAACGCTCTTCTCGGCGCCACCATCCAGGCACCTGAAGTACTGGATGATTAGCTGAGTCCCCTTTAGCTAAATCTCGTACCATTTTGGCTATTGCTGTTGGTCTAGGAAGTTCCGACCTTAAGTCAAATACCCCTGATTCGTAGTGACCAGTCAAACGAGTTAATAAGCTATTCCAATCATAACTACCTAGTAACGACCAAGCAGTAATAGCATGTACATCTACATGTTCTTCTCGTAATTCCTGTACAGCATTCCAAGCTTCAAGAAACCAGCGCAGTTGTTCCTCACGAGTACAACCAAGATGAACTTCTGTAATTGCAAGTGGCAGCTTGTAACGCTGCCATACTTCTAACAACAATGCTTTATGACCCGTCGTACCTTCTGCACAAACTCGTACCGCTTCGACATCAGCATACTCGTGGTGAGTATTACCTCCATACGACGAAGCAGGATAAAGTTCTTTGCGCTCATCTAAAAAGCGGTCACTTGTAAGGTAATGATTAATCCCCATAATATCTGGTGGACAAGGATTTTCTAGAAACCACTCAAGTTCAGCTTTACTTATTCCACAACGGAGTAAATAACCCCACATCGGATGATTGTAGTTGACTCGACCGCACAGCAAATCAAAGCTTAACCAACGACGTTCGTTTTCAAACTCTGCTTGATAAGCTAATGTTTTAGTACTGTAAATCTTTCCTAAATCATCTGTTTGTACTAACTGGGCATTTGGGTTAACTTGACGAATAGCTTGCATCGACATAGCTATCCCTTGGCATTGCCCATACAAAGCACGCAAAAAAGTAAACTCGTCTTGTCCATGAGGATACCAGTGACCGTATAATCCACTAAAACGTGCTGTTGTCAATGGTTCATTAACTGGTGTGTAATGCGTTACCCAAGGATAGCGTTCTGCAACAGCACGAGCAAAAGTAGCCAACTTCACAGGAAATTCTGGGTCTACCAAACTCGTATAACGGGCGCCGCTACCATGATGTACTAATCCTACAATTGGACGAATACCAAGTGAGTGTAATCTCTCTAACCGTTCATCCGTCCATGACCAGTCTGCGTTATCCAAGCCAAAAGGCGCCACACGCTCCCATAACACAGGGTAACGAATAGCTTGTATACCAAGTTCGGCAAATAAATCTAGGTCAGATAAACGCACATCATGACCATTGCGTTCTAACTGGTCAAAATATTCTTCACCTACACGATTAACCGTACATTCCAAACCAGCCCAAATTTCTAACGGCTGTTTTGAAGTATTATCTTTATTTGAATTAGAGATAGAAGTCATATTTATTATTCTTGAACTATTATTAATCCCCCCTTAATAAGGGGGGCTTTAAGAGAACATTCTTGCTCCCCCCCTTATCAACGGGGGGTTGGGGGGGATCATCTTCTTAAAACACCCTAACAGCAATTTGCTTGTACATAGCTAAAGCTTGCGCCACACAATGATCCATATTTAAGTATTTATATGTAGCCAATCTTCCGACAAAATACACTCCAGGTGTAGCATCAGCCAGTGCCTTATATTTCTTGTAAATTTCCTGATTTTCAAGACGCGGTACAGGGTAATATGGGTCTCCCTCTGCCTTGGGAAACTCATAAACAATGCTAGTTTTAGCATGTTCTTGACCTGTTAAATACTTAAACTCAGTAACGCGCGTATACAAGTGTTCATTTGGATAGTTAATTACAGGCGCCGACTGAAACTTCGGGGTATTATGAGTTTCATGTTTGAAATCTAACGAACGATATGGTAGTTTTCCGTAGCGGTAATCAAAGAACTCATCAACAGGTCCTGTGTAAACAATTTCCCGGCAAGGTATTGCTTTTTCAATTTCACGATAATCTGTATTTAGCATCACCTTGATGTTCGGGTGATTTAACATATTCTCGAACATCCGGGTGAAACTATGTAAGGGCATTGCTTGATAACTATCTGTAAAATATCGGTTATCGCGGTTGGTGCGAGTTGGTACGCGCGCTGTTACAGATTTGTCTAGTTCGGATGGGTCAAGTCCCCATTGTTTGCGGGTGTAGTTACGGAAGAATTTTTCGTAAAGTTCTCTACCAACTTTGCTCACCACTACATCTTCGCTAGTACGGATGTGTTCGCGTGGTTCTGCAACAGATTGGAAAAATTCCTCGACCTGAAATGAAGTTAGGTTCATTCCATATAGTTGATTGATTGTGTCAAGGTTAATTGGCATAGGAACCAATTGCCCATCTACACTAGCAAGAACGCGATGTTCATAAGAGCGCCATTGCGTAAATTGTGAAAGATGTTCAAAAACTTCACGCGAGTTAGTGTGAAAGATGTGGGGACCATATTTATGGACAAGAACACCGTGGTCGTCGTAATGGTCGTAAGCGTTACCACCAATATGGGTACGTTTATCTACTACTAGAACCTTTTTGCCAGACTGACTAGCAAGTCTTTCTGCAATCACACTTCCAGAAAATCCGGCGCCGACAACCAAGTAATCGAATAAAAATTCTCTGGTAATGACGTTTGGTGGAGTTGAGACACTCTTCTGCGTTGATGCTCTGCTATTGCCATTTTGTTGGGTGTCTAATGTTTCGTTTATTAATTGCATCATCGAATTCCAAGTTCTATCCCAAGATATTTGTTCTAAGAAAGCATCTACCCGACTCAACCAATTGGATGTTGGGGTATCTTCTTGCATTGCCTTTTCGGCTTTTTCGATAAAATCAACAGCAGTATCAGCAATTCGTACTAAATTTAAGTCTCCATAAGGACGTACCACATCTCGAATTGAGGTCGATACTACAGGTTTAGCTGCGGCAAGATACTCTGGAGTTTTTGTCGGACTAATAAAGCGTGTTGACTCATTACGCGCAAATGGCAACATCGCTAAGTCCCATCCACCAAGATAAGCAGGTAAATCTTGATAATCTTTCCCACCCAGATAATGAATATTTTCGTGTTTGGGTAAAGTTGCTGGGTCTATTTTTAGAACTGGCCCAATCATGACTAGATGCCAGTCAGGACGCTCTGAAGCAATACCAGCAAGCAACTCAATATCCATACGTTCATCTATAACGCCAAAAAAGCCTAGACGAGGATGAGGAATATTTGCTTGGTCTGCTGGTTCGTCTTTAATAGTTCGTGCTTGTGCAAAGTGTGGAACATCAACACTACTAGGAAATGCATAAACGTTTGAGTGTTGATTTACTTTACTTTCGTAAAGGCTTTGTCCTCCAGTAAACACTAAGTCCGCGCGCTGGAATAATTCTGCTTCGTAATCTTTCAAAGTAGTAGAGGCGCCTTTGAATGCAGCTAACTCATCCATACAATCATATACTATAGCTTCTGGTTGTAAGTGACGTGTAAAAGCTATAGCCATTGGTGTATAGTACCAACAGATGTATTTGTTAATATTATATTCTGCAAACAGCTGATCAATCAGTACTTTTAAATCTGGGTTTATAGCATCTTGGCTCAAATTTTGGGGAAGGTGAGGTACTACAACCCAAACTCCATTTTTATCTTGAGTCACTTCAAGGTGCCAGACTTCTTCTGGTGTAAAAATTGGCTCCTCGATAAAAAACACCCTGCTACCAGCAGCACAACGGCTGAGAAGATGCTGTGGTCTTTGGTAAACAAAGTTCCAACGTAAATGTGATAGACACACTATATCTGGTGTATGTGAAGCAATTGCTCGAAAGTTTTTATCCGATATAGTTTTCGATAACAGTTGTTCAGTTTCGAGTATATTTTCGACTATATTTGTTTTTCCGTTACTGCTACCGTTACTGGTTTGAGGTTTTTGGGCTACCATATATGTTCTCGATTTTTGATGAATATCGAATCAGAGTATTTTACAAATGATATAAGTTCTAAAACTTCACAAAATAAGGGCAGACAGAATCCTGTAAGATATGAAGTGAAGTTTAGTATTTTTTTATTTTACTTAATTACCTTTGACGATTCGTGTGTACTTATTTGAATTTTTATTCGTAAAGCAATAAACATAAAGTTACTTAATTTAAACTTATTTCTCTTCTGTCGAAAGTTTTGAACTCTTTTTTTGCAATCTATACCTTTAGTAGTAATTTAATGAAATAAAAATTAATTTACTAAGTCCAATTATATTAATTTGTGTTAAGTTTCTAACATATTCAACAGTTCAGAGATATATAGCAGTTCTATACGAATCATTCAAAACTGCAATCGTTTAATTTGTATCTATAATCACAAAATTATTTAATATGAACAGATTTATTTATATTTAAGCGATAATATATATAGCAATCCTATATGAGTTGTAAAAATTATATTCACGTAGAGACGCGATTAATCGCGTCTCTACTAGTGTGGATTTTACAAATGATTTAGGACTGCTATAGGCGCCTTTGAATTCATTAGTATAAAGTATCTAAAATTTATTGTGGAGTGGGCATCCTTGCCCGCCCTTAATTGCGATTACCCTTGATGAATTTTTATAGTTTAATTTGTATCTAAAGTAGCAAAAGAATTTAAGGTAAATCTACTTCTTTTTAAGGATAAATTTAAAGTTGACGAAAGATAAATTATATAGAGATGGTTAATAATGCCTCCAAAAGTTACCCTAATTCAATTTAATCGTTTCTCTAGATTTGAATGTTTACGAATAATTCAAGGTTACTCTATTTGATATAAACTAACAAATTATGGCTATTTCACTCAAACCTCTCCGAAATCAAGTAATAGTGATTACAGGCGCTAGTAGCGGAATTGGGCTAGTCACCGCTAGAATGGCTGCTGCTCAGGGTGCAAAGATTGTGTTAGCGGCGCGCAACGAAGAAGCTCTAAGTCAGCTTGTGAATGAAATTTGCGATAAAGGTGGTCAAGCAATTTATGTAGGCGCCGACGTCGGACAAGAAGAAGATGTTAATCGTATTGCAGAGAAAGCAATTGCAGAATTTGGCGGCTTTGATACTTGGGTTAATAATGCAGGAGTATCAATATTTGGTCACTGCATGGACGTAACCATACCAGATATTAAGCGGATGTTTGATACAGACTTTTGGGGTGTTGTTTACGGTTCGCGCGCTGCTGTCAGACATTTTAAAGAGCGTGGGAGTAGTGGTGCGCTCATTAATATTGGCAGCTTTTTCGGAGACCGTGCAACACCAGTTCAATCAACTTATTGCTGTGCCAAACATGCGCTTCATGGGTGGACGGATGCGCTGCGTATGGAGTTGGAAAAAGAAAAGATACCTGTCTCGGTGACATTAATTCACCCTGGACGAATCGACACTCCATATAATGAACATGCTCGTAATTATATGCCTAAGCAACCAGCACATCGGGGCATGATATATCCACCAGAAACGGTAGCTGAAGCGATTTTATTTTCAGCAGAGCATCAAAAGCGGGATATGTACGTTGGTTTTCAAGCTAAGTTATTTGCAGGGCTGGGTGCTTTGGCGCCGCGACTTATGGATAAGTTAATGGAAGCATGGATGTATTATTCTCAACAATCTGACCGTCCTTCAAAAGATAGGGAAGACAACGCGCTTTACAAACCTGGTTATGGAATGCATGAGCGGGGAACACATCAAGGATGGATTCGTTCGGGAAGCTGGTATGTAAAAGCCCAGAAGCACCCAGTAAGTACAACAGTCGCTATTGCCACCCTTGCCTTAACGCTTTGGTTTTTTACAACATCCGCATTTGTAAGCTAAAGAAACCTGGTTTCTTCTTGAAACCAGGTTTCTAACTAATTACGGCGCCACTTTCACATAAAAGGGCGCCGTATTTTTTAACGACACTATAATAAATGTGTTGTTGAATGAAAAAAACAATGCCAGACACAACAAGTAGCAAAGACAGTGACATGTACTCACAATTAATGGCAATTAGTAAAGAAGCATTCGAGAACGAATTTTACGAAACAGCTTATCATGCGCTGTGTGCTGCAATGCATTACGCTGATGCTACTGGCGACGAGGATGGTTTACGGGGAGTTGAACAAGCAGCTAAAACACAACTAGATTGGATTAATTTTCATTCTAATACACATAAAATGCCAACTGAGTCAATTATCCGACACAGTGGCGCCAACCTGTATAATTCGCTCCAAACACAAATTAAGGCACACTTGATAATGCTTAAAAATCAATGTCGTCAAGAGCGCAGCCATCAATAAATATTAGTCAAGAAAAATAAATTCCCTCTATACTGGCACAGTAAGAGGGAAAATGGCTAAAGGTTAGAGAATATCAAATTTTTAAGTCAAATAGTGTCAAAACATCATCCAAATTTACCAGCGGTTGCAGGTATGATAAACGCTGCGAAAGTAAGGATATAACCAACTGTGAAGTGAATCAAACCAATTAACCAGCCTTGGACGATGGTTAAAGCAACAGGTTTATCTTTCCAGCGGACTAAGTTAGCTAACGGAGTACGTTCGTGTGCCCAAACTAAAGTTTCTATCAACTCTTGCCAGTAACCACGCCAAGAGATGAGGAACATGAAACCAGTTGCCCATACAAGGTGTCCGAACAAGAACATCCAAGCCCATACAGAAAAGTTACTTGTACCGTAAGGGTTGTAGCCGTTAATAACTTGAGCAGAGTTTGCCCATAAATAATCGCGGAACCAGCCCATCAAGTAAGTAGAATGTTCGTTGAACTGAGCTACGTTTCCTTGCCAGATACCAAGGTGCTTCCAATGGAAGTAGAAAGTTGTCCATCCAAGCAAGTTGAGCATCCAGAATATTGCGAGGAAGAAAGACTGTTGCCAACCGGAAGTTTGACAAGTACCACCACGACCTGGACCATCACAGGGAAAGGTGAAACCAAAGTCTTTCTTATCAGGCATTAACTTTGTTCCACGCGCGTCTAATGCACCCTTAACACAAATTAATGTAGTGGTGTGTAGACCTAAGGCGATAGCATGGTGAACTAGGAAATCTCCAGGGCCAATAGTTAGGAATAAAGAGTTGGCACCAGAGTTAATTGCATCTAACCAATTTGGCAACCACATGTTAGCGTGATTTGGGTAAGCTGTGAACGCCAAGCTATCTGGATTCGACAGCAGCACATTCATACCATATAGGGTTTTACCTTGCGCTGCTTGAACAAACTGAGCAAACACAGGTTCAATCAAGATTTGCTTCTCAGGAGTTCCAAATGCAACTACTACGTCATTGTGAACGTATAATCCCAAAGTGTGGAACCCAAGGAACAGAGATACCCAACTCAAGTGCGAAATAATCGCTTCTTTATGTTTGAGTACCCGGTCAAGTACGTTGCCCCTATTTTGTTCTGGGTCATAATCTCGAACCCAGAAAATTGCAGCGTGGGCAAAGGCGCCAATCATGAAGAAGCCAGCAAGATATTGGTGGTGCGTGTACAGAGTTACCTGAGTTGTATAATCCTTAGCCATAAAAGCATAAGGAGGTAAAGCGTACATATGCTGCGCGACCAAAGAAAGAGCAGTACCTAGCGCTGCCAAGTGAATCGATAATTGAAAATGCAGCGAGTTATTGTAGGTATCGTATAGTCCTTGGTGAGGTAAGTTGAATTGACCTTCAGTTTTAACGCCAAAGAAATTTCTCGCATTGAGCATTTCTTTGATACTGTGACCAATCCCAAAGTTAGTCCGGTACTGGTGACCAGCAACAATGAAAATAACTGCTAATGCCAAGTGGTGATGCGCCATATCCGTCAGCCATAAAGACTGTGTTTGTGGATGAAAACCACCTAAAAATGACAGAATTGCAGTTCCGGCGCCTTGGGATGTATTAAATATATGTCCAGCAGTATCTGGATTTTCAGCATATACAGCCCAGTTACCTCGAAAGAAAGGCACCAAACCTTCTGGATGCGGTAGTGTCGTTAGAAAGTTATCCCAACCGACATGAATACCGCGCGATTCTGGAATAGCAACGTGAACTAAGTGACCAGCCCAAGCTAAACAACTGACTCCAAATAAACCAGCTAAATGGTGGTTTAAACGAGGTTCAGCGCTCTTGAACCAAGCCAAACTTGGACGAAACTTAGGTTGTAAATGTAACCAACCAGCAAACAGAAACAATGCTGCTAACAGTAAAAGGAATATTGAACCCTGATACAAGTCATTGTTTGTTCGCATACCAATGGTGTACCACCAATGGTAAACACCAGAGTAAGCAATGTTGACTGGGTTAGAAGCTCCGGCTTGGGTGTAAGCATCTATTGCTGCTTTACCAAAGTGTGGATCCCAAATTGCATGAGCAATGGGACGAATATGGATTGGGTCTTTAATCCACTGTTGAAAATTTCCTTGCCAAGCAACATGGAACAGCAGACTAGATGTCCACAAGAAAATGATTGCCACATGACCGAAGTGAGTAGCGAAAATCTTTTGGTAAAGATTCTCTTCAGTCATTCCGTCATGACTCTCAAAATCATTACCCATAGCCATCGCGTACCATAGTCGGCGAGTGGTTGGGTCTTGGGCAAGGTCTTGACTAAATTTAGGGAATTTTGTTGCCATGTATTCTACTTACGTCCTCCTTTTAGTTAATTGCAACAAAGTAGAAAAGGCTTGTGATGAATTGAAGAAAATAAAGTTGACGATAAATGTAGCAGCGATGCGGTTCACTCCCACAGAAGTAACTCTTCAATATAAAAGCTACTACTATAAATGCTTACTGTTTCTATAACCTAGGGAAGAGATTGTTATTAATTTATTTTGTGTTCACTAACACATTGATAGAGGGGAAAGTTTCTCATCTTACTCTGTGATGTTATCAATTTTTTTAAAGTCAAAATAAATTTGGTGCCTACGGTAGCGTACAGACAAACGACGAATAAATTAATACGGTGGAAATACTAATTCGTAAATTAAAAAACATACTTTGTGTCTGTTTTTATTGCCTTTGATAAGTTAAAATTGTGAAATAACTTGCATTGGTAGATAAATAAATATATATATATATGGATTCAAATAGTAATCATATAAACAACAGGTCAAAAGAGAAATTGATTGGTATATACGCATTAAAAAATGAACAGTCAAAAACTTGTTCATCATCTGAAAGCGCAAATTATTTTAAAAATTTAGAGCAAGCTATTAATAAAATTGAACAACTGCTGTTTGATTATTACCAAATAAATCAAAATAGTCGTCAGGAGCTATCACAAGATTATAAGAGTACTAATGCTTTGACAACACAAGATGAAGTCAAGTTTTTGAGTACACAAGTCGAAAATCTCAAACAAGTTCTACTCGTGAAAGAATTAGAGTTACAATTCTTACAGCAAGAATTGAATTATACAAGTGAAGATGTGAATAAAGCATTGAAATCAGATATGCTTACGCTTACTGAGGCTAAAGTAGTTGCTCAAGACATTTTGAGCAGCAAACAGCCAATAAGCGAATATTTGGCTCAACTTCTCAATGCAATCTATAATTCAACTGTTTAAGCATCTGAGTTGGCGCCTTTTGATATATCTAATGATATAAATAGTTGTTCAGATTAGCTTAATAGGATTATTTTACTTCTGTAGGGAAAATCACAGTAAAAGTAGTACCAACCCCAACCTTCGATTCTAGGAAAATTTCGCCCTGCATGAGTTTTACTAGTTGCTTAACAATTGGCAACCCTAAACCAGTGCTATCAGGTTTACGCGCGCTAGAGGCACCTCGATAAAACGGCTCAAACACGCGCGAATGTTCTGCTTCAGGAATTCCAATTCCAGTGTCCATAATTACAATCATCCACTTAGTTTCAGATAAAGTATAGCAAGCTAATGTAATACTCCCTGACCCTGTGTAGCGAATCGCATTACTAAGAAGATTTGTAATAATTTGCTGTAATCGTAGAGGGTCTGTTATAATTTTATCTGGAGCAAGTGTACAATCTACTATTATTGGCAATTCTTTTGCTTGCGCTAACGGCTCCATTATTTCAATTGCACTATTAATTACACACTTTACACCCGAATTGATTAACCGTAGTTGCATTTTTCCAGCTTCACATCGGGATAGTTCCAACGCGGAATTTATTAAGCAAATTAACTGGCGCCCATTACGTAACACGCGTTCAATGTTTTCAACGCGAGGAACAGAATCTTTTAATTCAGAACGCTGTCGAACTTGGCGCAAAAATAAATCTGAGTAGTTAATAATTGAGTTTAATGGAGTTTTAAGTTCATGTGCTAAGTGAGAAAGATTTTCCTGAGTTGCATTTACCAAACGATTTAATTCCTCGTTAGTCAGTATTAATTGGGTATGCAACTGCTCCATTTCAAGCACCCGCTCCTCTGTATAACTTACAAACGCTTGAGCAATAGCTTCATCAATTACTGCATCAATCAACTTTACAACGCGAATAACTTCTGCACTTGTGGCAAACTGTAAATCACTTTCTAATGCTGACAGTACTTCTTGACGCAATAAATAGTACTCACGCGCGATTTCAGTAGGCTCAAAACCTAATTTGGCTCTCTCAGTACCATGTGAAAAACTTGCCCAAACTAGTGATTTAATGTCATCTTCGGTTGCTTGAAAAATTATATTTGCCATTGCTGCTAACAAATGAGGTATATGATTTTTTACACTTGTAGAAGGTAGTGAATTGTTGCTCTGAATCTCTGTATCCGAGTAAACTGCTCTAACCCAATTATTAATAATTGCGTCAGCTTTTTGATGAAGCAATTGACTAAAACCCATTAGTTAAAAAATTATAAATTTCCTCTACACAATTCAGTCAAAGGTAGAAACGACTAAGTAGAGACGTAATTAATTTTTATCCTTTAGTAAAAGCGCCGCTTTACGGAACAAACATAAAGGTTTACACGTCTCTATATATTTTCTAAAACAACTCATTTATATCTAGATTACTACTAATTTGATTATTTTTTTTATGTCTTTGGAAGGAGATTCTATTAATTCTTTATGTATTCATTAACACATTAATTGTAAAGTTTTGAAAAGCGATAGCAAACTTGCTTAGTATAGTTTATGTGGGTACAAAGATTACTATAAAGTATCTAAATTTCTTGCTAATATTTCTTGTGGAGTGGGCATCCTTGCCATTAGCGTCAAGTTAAGCTAAAACCTACTACGTCACCTCCAATTCGCAATTCGCAGTTC
>NZ_JBXXZH010000129.1:0-25642 GCF_059640475.1 Calothrix sp. CBUCES-K 9914 | reverse complement strand
CGAACGTCTGAAAGCAACGTTAGCGCGCGAGAATACTTTGCGTCCAACAGTTTTTGTCAGTCTTCCTCCTCTCAAACAAGGATATGAACAAGCATCCATAGCTGGACGAGTACAATTATTGAAAGATTTAACGGAACTAGGTATTCCATGCTGCTGGTACTTGCGTCCTTTAGTTGAAGAATGGTTTGATGAAAACTTGATGTGGAAGTTAACGCGCGATTTGTTACCTCATGTTGCTCATCATGTCATTTTATCGGGAATTGTAATGTCAGAAGAAGTCGAAGCGAATTTGTTAGAAAAGGGATTATTTGTACCTGAATGGAATAGAGATAAACCTGGGAGTAAACAACTTCTATCGTCTGAATTTGAGTCAAAACTGCGGTCAATACTTAATACTGTAGCAGCAGAACAAAATATTGAACTAGGTCCAGTGATGTCACACCGTCTTTGCGGTACAAATGGAAATCACGCTTATGGATGTTTATTGTGTGGTAAACAAGACCGTTATTGTCAATTATTCCAACTGCACCACTATGGGCAGACAATAGAAGCAGAAGACAATCAACAATTAAAGAAGTTATTGCAAGAAAAATCCTGACAGTATATATTAAAAATATGGTGGGTTATTTGCAACGGATACAACGGATGAAACGGATAAGTTCTCTATGAAAAATATAGAGACGTAGGGTGTGTGACGCTATAAAAAAACTTGAATGTAATTATAAGACTAGTAGCGTCACGCACCAGCTTTTAATCAAGGAAAGACGTAGGGTGTGTGACGCTATAAAAAAACTTAAATGTAATTATAAGACTAGTAGCGTCACGCACCAGCTTTCAATTGTGGCAATATCGTAAGTCCTGGTCTATAAAAAATGTAGATATTGTTTTTAGTCATATAACGGAGGAAAATAAAGTAATGAGACGAAATCAGGTATTATCAATCATAGAAGCACATAAAGAAAAATTGCGTGAAATGGGAGTAAAATCTTTAGACTTGTTTGGTTCGGTAGCACGTGATGAGGCAACAGAAAATAGTGATGTTGATTTTTTTGTAGAGTTCGACCGCGAAGTTGGATTATTTGAATTTATCGGAGTACGGCTTTATCTAGAAGACGCATTAGGTTGTTCTGTTGATATGGGAACAGTTGATACTTTACGAGACATGAGAATACCTGCGCTCAAGGATGTGATTCGTGCCTTGTAGAGATTGATGATTTACAGTTGCAAGATTGAATCGAACGAGAAGCAATCGAAGAATAACTCCTTTATTGAAAAATCAGTTAATATATTACTACATAAGCTTTGGGGAGTATCATCATGACTCAAGCACCAGATAGAGTTCGCTGGACAATTGCTGATTTAGAACTTCTCGCTACCGATGAGTGGAAGCGTTATGAAATAATTGACGGAGAATTATTTGTGACAAGGGCGCCTCATATTGGACATCAGGATGCTGGTGGTGGTATTTACGTAGAATTAAAAATTTGGTCGAGAAATTCCGGTTTGGGTAAACCAGTTCTAGCTCCAGGGGTGATTTTTTCAGATGCTGATAATGTTATCCCTGATGTAATTTGGATTAGCAACCAGCGACTTGCACAAGTTGTGGATGCAGAAGGACATTTAACAGGCGCCCCAGAGTTAGTTGTCGAAATTCTCTCTGAAGGTATTGCTAACGAACGACGCGATAGAGAAGCAAAATTAAAGCTTTATTCGATCAAAGGTGTACAAGAGTATTGGATAGTTGATTGGAAGAATCAGCAAATCGAAGTTTACCAGCGTCAAAATGCTCAATTAGTACAAGTTGCAACGCTGTTTGTTAATGATACAATAACCTCACCTTTACTTCCTGGTTTTAGCTGTCAAGTGAAGCAATTTTTTTAGTAATGTTTTTTCACTTGAACCGCTTAATTAAATTCTATAATTAAGGCGCCAATTGCCAAACCTTAACAGATTTATCACCACTTCCACTAACAAGAGTCTTACCATCACGACTAAAAGCTAAACCATAAATTCCACCTGCGTGACCTTTTTGTGTAATAATTGGTTTCGATGTCTTAATATCGCATAACACAACTTCATAACCCAAGCCACCTGCTACAAACATCTTACTATCAGGACTTATCGCTAACGTATCAACACCTGCACCACCAATCGAAACATTATAAATTAGTTTCCCAGTTTTCAGATTCCAAGCTTTGAGATTTTTACCATCAGTTTGTTGCAAAGGAGTAGATTGAAAACTATCATCATAACCACCGCTAATTAGGGTTTGTCCATCAGGACTAATAGCAAGAGAAATGGCGCCACTTGCTTGCTGCTGTGGAGAAAATGCATCCTTGGGACGTGGTGGTGTCAAAGTTCGCAGTTGTTTTCCGGTCACTAAATTCCATATGCGAATCTTACCACCATTTTCACCACCGCTAAATAACGTTTTACCATCAGGACTGACCGCTAAAACGTGCGCTTCAGCTTTTAGAGAGCGTTGAAGCTTCCCAGTTTTAATATTCCAAAGCTTGATAGTATTATCTGCACCCGCACTGACAAGCATTTGCCCATCAGGAGTAACAATAGCTGCAAACACACCATTCTTATGTGCAGTAATAGTTCTAATTAACAGACCAGTTTTAGCATTCCACAGTTTAACTGTCTCTGCATCAGAACTTACAAGCGTTGTTCCATCAGGTGTAAATGCAACTGATTGTATATTTTGCACATGTCCATTTAAATCAAAAAGCAACTTTCCTGTCAAAGCATCCCATAACTTCACTGTTTTATCATCGTCACCACTAGCTATAATTTGCCCATTTGGAGAAATTGCCACCGCGCGTACAGGCGCCTTGTGTCCTGATAAAGTTAACCTAGCTGGCTTTGCAGATGGTGTAACAACAACACTACTAGCTGTAACAGGATATTCTTGAGCAACAATTATTGATGTAGATAAGCTAAAAGCAAGTAATATCAGGCTTTTAAATACTAAAGATGATTTCATTGACGTTATTACAAATACAATAAATCGAAATTTACCCTTATATTTATTGAACGTCATAACAGCGATTATAGTTCCCAATAAATGTAGAGACGTGTTCACGTAGTGTCCCGCAGGGAATACATCACGTCTCCAAAACTAACAATCTACAATCACCATATAAATAATGGGAACAAAATGCAGAAATTAGAGTCAAGGTCTAAGTATATTATTTTGTTTATCACTCACTCATAACTCACAATTATAAATTTATTAATGTTTCCAAAACTGTAACCAATAAACAAGTAATTATCTTTAAAAGCTAAATTATTTACACAAACTATATTACTCAAAAAATATGAAATCACTAAAGTATATCAATGTAGCTTTAGCAGCCTTAATCATGCTTACTACAAACGCATCTATAACAACTGCACAATCACCAGACTCAATCAAACAACAAGTAAAATCAGAAGTAGTGGCGCCTCAAAAAATTACAGATGCAGCACTGCGTAACGCTCGCTCAGATTGGAGATTAGGTAAAAATTCAGGAAAAATCATTAATACAAAACGTGGAAAATGGGCGCCAGATTGTGGAAATATTCCTCTAGCACTTTGTGACGTAGCAGTATTCACAGGTTGGAATGTAACAATTGCTGATGGAAATAAATACTGGCATTACTTTGTTTCAGATTCTGTAGACCAAGTAATTCTAATAGGAAGAGAACCCCAAAACAGAACTAGTGCATCAGTTCCAAAACCCGTGATGGATAATATCCTAAACATGGCATCAAAGCACCTGGAATTACCCAAAAACGTATTGCTAATCAAACAAGTACAGCGGAAAAATTGGACAAATATTTGTCTAGAATTCGCCCTACCTTATGCCAGATGTCGTACCGACGACAATCAACTTGGTTGGCGAGTAATAATTGAAGGAAAACCAGGAAAAGAATATGTTTACTTAGCCTCCGAAAAAGGCGAACAAGCCCGCACAGAAGCAACAAAAACACTCTTCACTCGCAATGATTTAATGCCTAATTCTTGGGCAACTAATATAGCCAAAACAGCAAGCAAACGCTTTAAAATCCCTAGCAACCGCGTTTATTTCCTAAGCGCAGAACAACAATACAATCAAAATCAAGGAAATTACTTCTGGAACGTAGCAGTTGATGTTAAACAAAATGCTTTTGTAACATACGAACTAGATACGTCAGGTAACATCACCAAACAACCATAAATAGCCAAAACACAAACGTAGACATAGGTTGGGTAACAGCTAAACGCTATTATCCAACCATCCGCACTTATAGAAGATTTTTTTAAAAAGTACTCTTCTTATTAAGTTCCTGCACAGATGACTTTAAGTAAATTCATGCTAGCAGGTGAATTAGCATATACGGATGTAATATTGTCCCCTTCATAAACATACCATCCAGGTGTTTCAGTTGTAGGAACTGCATTCGGATTTTTTTTGACTTGTCCGCGATAACACCAGCTAGTTACTCCTTGTTGTATTCTTGTACTATCCTTTGTGATAACTCGGTAAGAAAATCGGGTATGTCCTGGGTCATTGTTTTCAAAACTTAATGTGGCGCCATCATTCGTGACTCCAGAAACGTTTATCCACCTAGCTTCTGCGGGAGCAGCCAAAAGAAAACCGGATAGCATTACTAAACAAGTTGCAATATATTTCATATATTTGAGCGCGAATCTCCGTCTGTAATCAGTATAATAAACTACAGCGTTAACAAATACTATTTCGGAAAAGTACTGAAGGTATTCTCATGTTACCAAAGATTGCCAACACCTAGAGGCTCATAATTTAGATTAGGATTAATTTGAGTAAAGGTTGTGGCTCACACATATTTATACCAACACTAATTGTAAGACGGTTATACTCCTATTACTTCAGGCGCCTAACTGATTTATGCTTTGCAGATAGTATGTTTACAAAAGTTTATATTTATCAAAGAAAGCCGAGGATGTACGAGATATGTCAGGTAACATCACCAAACAACCATAAATCGATGTATTCAGTGAAATATGAAACTAGCACATTTTTTGAAACCTTTGCTATATAAGGATTTTTTGAATGTGCAAGTTAGGAGCCTCCGACTTGCGGCGCCTCGCCTGTCAATCTATTTCTAAGACATCTGGGACAGATATCCTACGAGATAACAAACGGATATTTTTTTAATTGGAGTACTCTTAGTAAAATTTCAGCCCTTTTTATCTGATCAGTTGGGTGGCAAATTATTAGGGTCAATGCCCAGAGAGCGTAAATATTGAATTAGCTGTTCGTTCTTTTGACGTTCTTGGTCAGCGCGTAAAGTTTCTTGCTCTCTCATTCGACGTTCTTGGTCAGCGCGCAAAGTTTCTTGCTCTCGCATTCGTCGTTCTTCGTCCGCGCGTCGTTCTTCTCGGTCTGCACGTTGTTTTTCTCTGTCAGCGCGTTGACGTTCAATTATTGTAGTTTCGTCTCCTGTTAAATAACGTTCTCCTTGGTTATCGTACCAAAATAAAAACTCTTCTGAAAGACCATTTACCGTCATTTGGTGTCTTCCAACACCTAACCCTACTTCTGGCATCCAATAAGGTTCACCACTTTGTAATTTATATGATTTATCTACTAATTTATAAACTTCAAAAGGTTGATGTTTGTCGCGTTTCCAGTACTCTGGATTATAAATTAAGTAGTAAAGTACACCCAATTTTGCGTAAATCTTAAGTTTTTTATCGTATTCACTACCTGGTTGATGCGATACCATCTCAAGTACAAAAATAGGCGCCACTCCATTTTCTTCCCAAGTGGCATAACTTCTACGTGATTTCCCGCCTTTTTTACGTTCGACCCCCAGCGATAAAAAACCATCTGGTACAACAGGTACATCTGACCTGGTTCCTGTTGTATGGTACACTGCCATGTCTACACCAAAGAACCAATCTTCTCGTTCTTTCCAGATAGATTTCAGCAAAAATAACAAAACGTTAGGCAAATAATTTTGGTCTTCGTTGTCCACAGGTGTATCGTCGGAGCAAGGTAGGTCTTCTGTGCTGGGTAACGCAAAGGCTTTGAGATGGTCTGACAACATAAGTCTTTATCTCGATTGGCGTTTAGTTATCTGATTATATACTACTTAAAGGCGCACTAGTACTTTTGTAACTTAGCTTTAATTTTGGTGGGTTGGAATTTGGCAACGGATGATAAACGGATGTAGCGGATAGTTAATTTTACATTGCAAAGATTTAGTTTTAACAAAATAGCTCATCCGTTACATCCGTTGTATCCGTTGCTAATTCCATGCCAAAAAAACAAGCTAATTGGCGCCTAATAGCTATACATTCAAAAATAGCTTGTTGTAATACAATTTACTTTTTGGGCATCATGACACAAACAATATCGATTAAAACTAGTCAAAAATTAAACCTTAGCCCTTTATCGATGCCTAACCGCTTGTTGTTGGGTCCCGGTCCTTCTAACTCTCATCCTGACGTTATTCAGGCGATGAATAAACAACCTGTAGGGCACCTTGACCCTACGTTTTTACATTTAATGGATGAGATACAATCGCTACTACGGTATGTATGGCAAACTGATAATGCTATGACTATTGCTGTTAGTGGTACTGGTACTGCGGCAATGGAAGCTACTATTGCAAACTCTGTAGAACCAGGTGATGTAGTTTTAGTTGGTGTAATGGGTTATTTCGGTAATCGTCTTGTTGATATGGCAGGACGTTACGGCGCCGATGTCCGCAGTATAACAAAACCTTGGGGACAAGTTTTCAGTTTAGATGAAATTAAAACCGCTATAGAAACCCATCGTCCCCGAATTTTAGCATTAGTTCATGCTGAAACCTCCACAGGTGCCCGTCAACCGATGGAAGGAGTTGCAGAACTATGTCAAAAATACGGCACGTTGCTATTAATCGATACTGTTACAAGTTTGGGCGGAACCCCAATATTCTTAGATGAGTGGGGTGTTGACTTAGCTTATAGCTGTAGCCAAAAAGGACTCGGTTGCCCTCCTGGCGCCTCTCCTTTTACAATGAGCCAAAGTGCTATGGAGAAATTACAAAACCGTCCCACCAAGGTAGAAAACTGGTATCTCGATATGAACCTACTTGGTAAATATTGGGGAAGTGAGCGCGTTTATCACCATACGGCGCCTATCAATATGTATTATGCTCTGCGAGAATCACTGAGATTAATTGCAGAAGAAGGTATTGAAAACTGCTGGCAACGTCACCAAAAGAACGTTGAATACTTGTGGGAAAGCTTAGAAAGCATAGGTTTGAAGATGCACGTCGAAAAGCAATATCGTCTTCCCACACTTACAACAGTATGTATCCCCGAAGGAGTTGATGGTAAAGCAGTCGCGCGTAAACTACTCAACGAGCATAACGTCGAAGTCGGTGGAGGACTAGGTGAACTTGCTGGTAAAGTTTGGCGAGTTGGTTTAATGGGCTACAATAGTCGTCCCGAAAGCGTTGACAGACTAGTTAGTGTACTCAAAGAAGTCTTGAAATAAACCTCTTACCTGTGGAACAGGCATCCCGCCTGTTCAGCAAATATAAAGGACAGGCAAGGATACCTGTTCCACAAGATAAGCAGAGTATACAGAGAATAAAGATTAAGTTGCTAACATATATCAGACACCTTTCCCTTTCCGCTATGAGTCTTTGTATAAACCCTACCTGTCCAAAACCTAATCACCCAGAAAACGATGAGAACCGCTTTTGTCAAAGTTGCGGTTCCCAGTTAGAATTACTTGGACGCTTTCGAGTAATGCGTTTACTCAGTGATAAAACAGGTTTCGGTAAAGTATACGACGCATACGAGCGGGACAAACCTATAATTATCAAGGTATTAAAAGAAGACCTTAACTATGATGCCAAAGCTGTAGAACTCTTCAAACAAGAAGCATCAGTACTAGGAGAACTACACCATCCAGGTATTCCCGGAGTAGAAGGTTATTTTCTCTATCAAACCAGAGAAGGTTTAGGGTTGCACTGCTTAGGGATGGAAAAAATTGATGGACCAAACTTAGAGCAATGGTTACAGCAACAGCAAAACCGTCCAATTTCTGAAGAACAAGCTGTTGCTTGGTTAAAACAATTAGCCAGTATTTTAGTATTAGTACACGGCAAGCAGTATTTACACCGCGACATTAAACCATCTAATATAATGATTCGCCCAAATGGGCAACTAGTATTAATCGATTTTGGTACAGCAAGAGCGTTAACAAATAGTTATATCGCAAAAGTTAGCAGTGGTTCAGGTAGTCAGACATCTATATCCTCTGGTGGTTATAGCGCACCCGAACAAATGTATGGCAAGGCTGTAACACAGTCTGACTTTTACGCATTAGGACGCACCTTTGTATTTTTACTCACAGGTAAGCATCCTGATACTATGTACGATGCCTATAATAACGAGTTACAATGGCGCCCACATACCAAGAATATCTCACCAGCATTACTCAATCTCATCGATTGGCTAATGGCACACGAAATAAACAATCGTCCTAAAACCGCTGAAGAAATATTACAGCGTTTAGGTCAATTCGACCAATACCCCGCAAGTAGTGCAGCAACCGTTAACGTAGGCGCCGTAATTAATCCAAAAACAGAAATCTTATCATCTCCCAATACTACCACCCTACCACCACAACCCGTATGCCCACCCGAAGAAGAAAAGCCTGTAACCGTCCCATTACTAGCATTAATTAGTGCGCTGCTAGTAGTGTTAGGATTATTAGGATTTGTCGCACTAGCAACTCGTTCCGATAAATATGGTATTGGTGGCAGCTACGGACAGGCGCCGGAACGAAAAAAAGGTGATAAAGTCACAGTAGACTACTTCCCCTATCAACAAGGTAAAGACAGTCAAGGAAGAATAGCTGAATTTAACGTTGCAGTATTATCCGTTGAATATAAATGGTTATTAGGCAGTAGTTTTCAAATCAAACATAACGACCAAACAATAAATTTAGACACATTAAAATCAAACCTTCAAGAAGAAGGAATACAACGCATCATGGAAAACCCCAGCGAAATAATCTCAGTGGGTACTGCTTCATGCGAAGGTAACGTCGCAACCGAAGAAGCGCGCGCATTAGAAAGAGCGAAACAAATTCAACTACTATCCAAAAAACTATTTAGTAATACCTCTAACCTACAAGGATATAGACTGTTAAACTTAGGACAATTTAACCGCACCGACTGTAAAAGTAACCAAGACGCAACAGCCTACCAACGCAGTATAATTATTATTGGAGTACGCAAAAAATCAGAAGGTGTAATATTAGACGAAGCTCTCAGAAACCGTCTAGAAGAAAAGCCTTTTGCCGATTTTAAACTAGAAGACTACTCCGCCGGTGCCAAAGAAAAATTCAAAACAATACCCAGCAACCTAAACTAATCTCTGGCAACGGATGATAATCGGACGTAACGGATAGGTTGTAGGTTGGGTGGAGGCTTTGCGTAACCCAACAAAAATAATTTATAATTAATTTACTCTGATAATAGATAATTAGTATATCTGTTATGGTGTGAGTGAATGATTCCCGAATTTGATGAAATTGGTAATTTACCAGCAGGAGTGCATTGGGCGTTCGGGGGACGAGTTTCAAGAACGATTTGGTTACAATAGGCGCCGTAAACTGCTAATGGGTGGCTTAAAAATGGCAATGCAGGATTTACAAGCAGCAGGATGTAGAGTAATTTACATAAACGGCAGCTTTACGACGGCAAAATCTGACCCAGGTGACTTTGATGCTTGTTATGATAATGAAACAATAGATGCTGATTATCTTAGAATAAATGCCCCCAGGCTATTTAACCATCATGACCGTGCTGGACTCAAAGCGAGATACAAAGGTGAAGTTTATCCATCCAACCAACCTGTCGGTAACTATGGAGAAAATTCATTTGAGTTTTTTCAAACCGACAGACGTAAAAATAAAAAAGGTATTATAGCTATAGATTTAATGAGGTGGGAGCCATGATTAAAGATGAATTAGAATACCAATATAGTCAAGAATGGGTTACAAAGTTCCAAAAATCCATTGCTGCAATGGACAGGGATGAAGCAGCTATTCACAAGGACTACACACGGTACTCACAAAACCGAAGTGCTTTACAATGTCACATAGACAAGTTAGAAGCTGAAATAGCCGAATACGAAACACTAATTAATTGCACAAAGAATGAACCAATTACAATTAAATTAGAATCTTTCTGCAAATTACCAGATGCATTAATAAAAGCTCGAATTGCCGCAAAAATCAGCATTGAAGAACTTGCCAAAATGTTAGGCATTGAAAGCGCGCGAGTCGTTGAATACGAAAGAACTGATTATCAATGTGCCAGCTTTGTAGAAATCCTCGAAGTCATCACAGTATTAGGTATCGAATTTGAAAATGCCACAGTACGTGTAGACTTTGAAGAAATAGAACACGTTAAAAAAGTTATTGAAGAATGGGATAAAAAGGATAAAAAGGATAAAAAGGAGGTAAGTGCAACAATTTAACGTTGTAGGTTGGGTGGAGGCTTTGCGTAACCCAACATACAATCAAGTTAAAAGTTCAATACCCATATGTCATTATTGACTTTTGAGATGAATTATGATGGATATTGAGGATTTGTTGCAGCGTTATGCCAATGGAGAAAGGAATTTTGCAGGTGTTAATCTTAGTTCCAGATATACCAAAGATTTGAGTGGTATTAATTTGAGTGGTATCAACCTCAAAGAAGCTGTTATTGATTGTATTGCTTTTGAAGAAGTAAATTTAAGCAAGGCTAACTTAAGCAACGTTACTTTGTTTAAAAAATCTTTCCAAGGAGCTAATTTGAGTGGGGCTAACTTGAGCAAAACTAGGCTTTTTCAAGTTAGTTTTTGGAACGTGGATTTGCAAGGTGCTAATTTTAGTGGCGCCAGAATGGATGACCATATTATCTTTGAGGGAGCTAATCTCTATGGAGCTAATTTCAAGAAGGCTCAACTTATTGAGGTCAATTTTCGGAACGCCAACTTACAAAAAGCTAATTTCACTAAATATAACATCATTTATGTTGATTTCCGTGGAGCCAATTTGACTAAGACTAATTTCTTGGGGTCTTCCTTAAAGCTTGCTTCGTTGGAGTATGATGCTGTACGGAAAGTATCCTACATTGAAGGAACCATTTTCCGTGACACTATTATGGCTGATGGCAGTATTTGTAGCAACGATTGTTCATAGCAGTTTCACGAAGAACGCGGGCTTTATTAGCCGCAATTTCATATTTTGATGCTGATGGTGATGGTGATGGCACAATGATTTTTCTAAAGATAATTCACAAACTCTGCAAGTGGTGATGCATTCTTCCTCAAAATGTTGTTATAATAAAGTACTATGTTAAAATTTGTAAATAATATATAATAAAAAAATATACATGAACACTATCGCAAAATTACCTAGTGGAAAAGTCTTTGATATTTCTCGCTTTATAGCTCTAATTCCGATTACAAATATGAATAATGGCAGTTATGACCTTATTTTAGAAGGTTACTCGGCGCCTATAAATATTGAAGCCTCGGACGCTCATACTCTTGAACAACTACTACAATCATATCAAAATAAGTACGAAGCGCGCCGCGATACATTGAAATATGAGCAAGAGCAATTAAAACGGAATCAGCGTCCCTTAGAACTCCTTGCTAAACGTATTGAGCTTCATCGAAATATGTCAGAAGAAGAATCGCGGCAAAGACAAGAATTATTTGAAGAATTTAAAAAGATAATTGACGCAGAAAGATCCCCTGGACAAAAGTTATATTCAGAACAATGATTGTGTTTATTGACTCCGGAGTACTAGGATTACTATCTAACCCTAATAATTTACAAGACGCAGTTGAGTGCGAGAATTGGCTCTATACCATGTTGTTACGTGGAAATGTATACTCATCTGACTTGTGTGACTATGAAGTAAGAAGAAGTTTAGTCTTAGCATCTCAAAGTAAAGCTGAACTTAGTGGAATTCCAAAGCTCAATGCACTTAGGGAAATTATTTCTTTCTTACCTATTACTTATCCATTATTAATAAAAGCTTCTTCCCTTTGGGCACAAGCTCGTAGTAGAGGTATACCTACAGCAAACAATTCAAGCCTTGACGTAGATATTATAATTTGTTCTCACTGGCAAACTCTTCAAGAAGAATCTCCTGGTCGTTATACTGTTATAGCAACCACTAATGTCAAGCATTTAAGTCGTTTTGCGGAAGCTCAATTATGAAGAAATATTCTATAAATAGAATAGTACAAATTATGGAAAATAGACCATAGGTTCGGTTAAGCGACAGCGCAACCCAACAAAAACAACTTCAAATTATTTATATAAATGAAAAACCCAACCTTTACTTGAGAGACTGGGCATCACAGATTATGTCATTTGTTAACCAATACTCATCCAGTATCCTGTGCTATTTAACCACTTACACTATTAGCCATTCGAGAAGGAAGAAATGCAGGATAGCATTCTTGGCGCCTCTGATTTAATATTTCAATACGTTTTTCTATTGATTCTAAGCGGTTTTGGAAATCTCTAAGAACTCTAATAGCTTGCGGGTCTTGAAAACTGTTTGTACCGAAATCTGTAAATGCTTTTGGGTCGCGCTTGGTGCCAACTAACGATATAAATTGGACTTGGGTGAGGGTTGGTTTTACTCCAGGTAGGAAACTAGTAAGACTGTTTTCGTCGGTAAATTTTCCTTTGGTAGTAGGAATAGGTTGATAAATAGCTCCGGGCATATTAGGAATAAAAGCCATATATTGATATTGAATCCAAGCAATGGCTGAGTGCTGAGGACCAGCAGTAAAAATCATTTGTGTTAAAATATCTATCAATTGATCGCTGTTGAAGAGCCTTGCTGGTAATGAAACTATCCCAACACCACCTTCGTTAACGGGTTTTCGTAAAGCTTGAAACCAATTTTGTAGCTCAAAATCCTCACGAATATCTCGGTTAGATTTGTAATAGATTTGAATATATTTACTCACATAGTCTTCTAACGCATTCCATACAAGCAAACCGTCGTCTCGATAAGGAAAATCTGGTAAAGTATAAGAGTTATCAACTCCGCGCTTACGTAAATCAGTAGGAAGTGCAAAGTCGCTGAAGTTATTAAAATACTCAGATACACCTTTAGAGCTAAGTTCTAGCGAGCTTTCTAGAGTACCCGGTAGGATAATATCCACGGCTCCCCCTGGATTAATTAGCACCTGGTCGGCAAGATTATTGATTGCCATTGTAAATTCAAAGTGAGGCTTTAAAAGTACATTTACAGGATGCCGAGCAGCTAGTTCGCGCGCTGTTGCTAAGGCGATGGGTTCCATTACCAGGTGAGTCTGTCCCAAATGACGGTATAACTGATTAACGTAAAAATCAGCCATTTGGGTAATTAACTTAGCGATCTGCCAATCTACACCATCTAATGGTGTGCAAAGTAAACTTGAAGTGGGTGCCTGTCCCAACTGAATAACAATAGGAATTAACTGAAAATCATCGCGAGTTCTTTCAGCATAATAAAGTGCAATGGGGGCACAGAGAAATTGTTTTTCCTTTGCTTTAACGTTATCAAGTACCGCATAGTCGGTGACAAATAAACTACCTTCTCGAATAGCGCTGTTAAGAGTTTTATTTCCGCGCTTTGTATTTCTTCTTGCGCCAAGTACAGCTTGAAAAATCTCATCTGTTATTCCAAGTTTGCTACGAAGATTATAATTAAGCGCTAAAACATTCTTCAGTTCCATAGGGTTGCAACCAGAAAGCCTCTGTCGCGCAAATACATCATCGTCGCGGAAAGTTTTAGCAATATCAGGTAACGGCAAAACAGGAAACAGCGATGTATAATCATCTAAGCGTTGGAAAGGTTTAGGGTTTTGTAGAAATGCTTGTTGATTAGCTCCTATTTTTTCCGATAAAATTGCTCGATTATTGTTGTATCCTTCAGAAAAAGCTTCTTTTTCTGGTAAAGTCTTCACGCGCGCCGAATTTGGTAGCCGTAACCCTATCTGATACTCTTCACGAGTCTTTTCTAATTGTACTTGTCGTTCTTGTTGAATTGCTTTTGTATCATTTTGAGGCAAGCTTGGAATGTTAGGATTACCTGTTGGCTTAGGTTTTGGGGGATTTTTATCACCAGATAGTAAAGTTTCTAAACCAGGATTGCAAGCCTTGAGATGTTCTGGTAGCTTTCGTAATGAAGATTTATCACTTTTTATTAGAGTTTCCAAACCGGGAGTAACTGCAAAAGCCATTAAGGCCATCATAGTACGGCGTGATAAAACATACTGCTCAATTAACTCTTGTCGTCGTTGTTTTGGAGTTGGCGTTTTCATTAAATTTTCTCCCAACTAAATTAATACTTTTTTAAAACCTTTAAATAATGGCGTTTTGAAATATTCCTATTTACATAACAGTCATCAGGATAATTTGGCGCCTTCCTAAACGGTTACATAAATTTTTGATGTCTACGTGATTTGTTTGTATTAAATACTACTAATAAATGAATTAAATTGCTGATGCTGATTCTCGATAATTGCGTGCCAAAACGACCCAAAATCAAAACCTGGGCTAACATAAGGGCACAACGTCCGGTATCAATACTGCTCGGCCCTTGAAAATTCGCTAAATCACAAACCTTGTAGCAGTATGAATTAAATCTGCTGATAATTCTTTTCTCTGTGCCAAAATAGCTTGCATCTGAACTACCGCCCCAATGATAACAATTGCAGGCGCCTCAAACCCGATTTTTTCAACTTGTTCAACGATGGTTTCGAGTGTACCAATTAATTCTTCTTGGTCAGCGCGCGTACCCCAGCGTACTAATGCTATTGGAGTTTGCTTATCTAAACCTGCTTTTGTTAGCTCGTCAACTATATAAGCTAAATTATGAATGCCCATGTAAATTACTATCGTCTCTGAGCCATGAGCTATTGCTTGCCAGTTGACTGCGGGACGATATTTACCTGCACCTTCGTGACCTGTAACAAATGTCACTGACGAACTATATAATCTATGAGTTAAAGGAATTCCGGCATATGCAGGCGCCGCGATACCTGATGTAATACCTGGCACTACTTCTACAGATACTCCTGCATTGATTAATTCTTCCATTTCCTCGCCACCACGCCCAAAAATAAACGGGTCGCCACCTTTTAACCGCACAATAATAGCATTGTCCTGCGCTTTTTCAATCATTAATTGCGTAGTTTCTTCTTGTAACAATGAATGCCTGCCTTTACGCTTCCCTGCATTGATTTTCTCGGCTTCAGGATTAATCATTGCGAGAATTTCCGGACTTACTAAGGCATCATAAATAACTACGTCTGCACATTCTAACAGCGTTTTTCCTTTGAGCGTAAATAGTCCAGGGTCACCAGGACCTGCACCAACCAGATATACTTTCCCTACATATTGACTGCGTTGTATCTCGGTGCGGTTCATTTATCCAATAAGTCCCAAATTAAATGAGCTAGTTCTGTGTTTGCTCCCAGTGGCTCTGCTAATTTTACACTTACCCCTGGCAATTGTAATTCTAGCTTTTCTATTGCGTTCGCGATAGCATCGGTTATGCCCCCTGCGAATAGAAAGTATGGAAGAACTGCAATTTGCCGATAACCTGCTGCTACAAATTCTTTGACGCGCGATTCTAAATTTGGCTGCACTGCCCAGTAAGCTGTTGTTAAGCCTAAATTTGCCGCTAGTTTTTCGGTATGATGCTCAAAACCCGAACGACGACTGCCATGTGCTAGTAAAATATGCTTTTGGGCGCCTAAAGTATTTTTTTGTTTTGCGAGCAAATCAGCTAAACCACTATGACAACCTATATAAGGTTGTAAATCAATTACAACATCATTACCAAGTATACTTTGTGCCGTTTCAACTTCTCTAGGGATATCTTCCATTACATGCACCCCAGCAAGAAGGAACAGAGGTAAAATCTTGAGGTACAGTCGTTGTGACTGCGAACGTGTTAAAACCTGAAGGGCAAACTCAACTATTTGCTGATGCAGTGGTTGAGGTTGTAACTCTAAATAAGCTGTACCAACTTCACATCTTGGAGGTGATGCAACATTACCCGCAAACCTGCTCTGTAGAATTTTATCGTGGATTTTGTTTTGGTTTTGCAAACGCTCCTGCACCGAATTGGCAAGATGCAACATGGCAATTTCCGGACGTGGGTCATGACTTCCATGAGAAACAAGCAGGTATGCAGACAACATTGGCATTACGTAGCGTTACAAAACTTAATTATACCTTATATTATCTCAACATTATGAAACTAATCTTATACAGTAAACCTGGTTGTCATCTTTGTGAAGGTTTACAGGAAAAACTCGAACAAATTGCCGCAACACCAGATTTGAATTCCCTAATCAATTTACAAATCGAGACGCGCGACATTACAACGCGCTCGGATTGGTTTCAGGCATATCAATATGAAATTCCTGTGCTTTTTGTCTCCAAAGATACAGAAAATAATGGCAATGCTATAGAAAGAATGATTCCCCGTCCATCTCCGCGCGCGACAGTGAAACAGTTAGCGCAAATGCTACAAAAGTACGTATAATACGCAGAAACCGGGTTTATTTGTAAAGAAACTCGGTTTTTGAAGTTAAAAAAAATTGTATAAAAAAAGTATCTATAAGTATTTGTATAAAAAGAAAAATAGTGCAAAATAGTGCGAAGTTAGAATGAGGTTGTTATATGAAACTACGCGAACTATTAGTATCTGTTAAAGATATTGTTAAATTCCCTGAACATCCAGCGATGGATGCTGAGATAGAAGGTTTAACAACCAACTCCCATGCAGCAAGTCCAGGTGATGTATTTATTGGAATGCCAGGTACTCGCGTTGATGGTGGTGAATTTTGGCAAAGTGCAATCGGCGCCGGAGCAATTGCTGCGGTAATATCTGAAGGAGCGGCAGAAAAGATACCTCCCGAAGATAGCTGTGTAATAGTTGCTTCAGACATCACTACAGTTTGTGCCAAGCTTGCCGCAGCATTCTATGGTTATCCTGGTCACGCAATGAAGCTTGTGGGTGTAACAGGTACAAATGGTAAAACTACAACTAGCCATTTAATCGAATACTTCTTGCAACGCGCGGATAAAGCAACAGCATTAATGGGTACTCTTTACACACGTTGGAAAGGGTTTAGCGAAACTGCTGTACACACAACACCATTTGCTGTTGAACTGCAAAAACAGTTAGCAGCAGCAGTAAATGCTGGAAATGAATATGGAGTTATGGAAGTTAGTTCCCATGCTTTAGCACAAGGACGAGTTTTGGGATGTCAGTTTGAAGTTGCTGTATTTAGTAACTTAACCCAAGACCATTTAGACTACCACAAGGACATGGAAGATTATTTTTCCGCAAAAGCCTTGTTGTTTACTCCAGAATATCTTGGTGGCAGAGCGATTATCAATCTTGATGACGCTTATGGAAAACGTTTAGTCGAAGCTTTAGATAAAAACAAAGTTTGGAGTTACAGCGTAAATAATTCCGGCGCCGATTTATGGATGAGTGATATAAGCTACGAGCAAAATGGTGTTAGCGGCACTATGCATACACCAATGGGTGACGTAGCCTTCCGTTCACCGCTAGTCGGTCAATACAACCTCGAAAATCTACTGTCAGCCGTAGGAGCAGTTTTACACCTCGGTATTGATCTTCAGGTTATTGCAGGTGCCATTGCTGACTTCCCTGGAGTACCGGGACGGATGGAACGAGTGCAAATTGACGCAGTGCAAGACATTAGTGTTATCGTTGATTATGCCCACACTCCCGACAGCTTAGAAAACCTGTTAAAAGCATCACGCCCATTTATTCCAGGTAAAATGATTTGCGTGTTTGGTTGTGGCGGCGATAGAGACAGAACCAAGCGTCCAAAAATGGGTAAAATAGCCGCAGAACTTGCTGACATAGCAGTTGTTACCTCAGACAACCCACGTACAGAAGACCCTGAGAAAATCTTACAGGATATTTTGGCAGGCATTCCCGAATCAGTTAACCCGCTTGTAGTATGCGACCGCGCGACAGCTATCCGCACAGCAATTTTACAAGCACAACCAGGTGACGGAATATTGCTAGCAGGTAAAGGACACGAAGACTACCAAATTCTCGGAACTGAAAAAATTCACTTTGACGACCGGGAACACGCGCGTGAAGCACTAGCACAAAGAGGTAAATAGGCAACGGATGTAACGGATAGATAAAGAACTATCCGTTACATCCGTTGCAAAAAGAATTTTGTTACAAGTGGACAAATCCAGGTGAAAATGTAAGGCAGTATTATTTATTGCTTTATACTGACTTCTTAATAGCTTGGTTTGCTTTACCCATGAATGTATTTTTGACTCAAGACTTCTCTATGTACAAGTTGGCAGTAGGCGCCGAAAATGCCCCTAATACGTTTGCTGTCAACCCTTCTACACTGCTCGCTACTTTACGCGCGCAAGTGGATTTACTAATTGAACAACAAATATCGGCTACTTTATGGGTAAAGCTGCCTTCTGGAAGTATTTGGCACTCCGAAATTGCACGCTATCAAAAACGCGCGCTACCTGGAGCTACTATTTACACATATCATCTAACGCATCACAGTACTGAGGAACTAAATAATACACTTTTAGAGTCATCTACAAATTCATCTATATATTTAAACTCAGATAAGTTGCAGCGCGAGTATTTCTGGATAATTGTGTCACCACAATTTTCTAGCTTAATTGTGGCACTACGTCCTTCTAAAAGTCGCACTAAAAAAGTTGGCGCTAATCTTAAGTCTAAATCACCTTTAGTAGCTATCACTTCATATGAAAATCATATTATCCAGCAAGTAACAGCATCTTTATCATCAAAAGCTCCATTGAGTGTAAATAAAACAGAACCAGCGCTACTAAGTAATTTACTTGTTCTGCAAGTGCGGCGCCAAGAGGAAATAAGCCAAAGTCGAACACAAAGACGGCTAAATTTATTAAAACAGCAAAATCAGAGTCTGTATACTCAGTTACAGCAAAAAGATGATTATTTAAGTCAAATATGTCAGGAGTTGCGAACACCAGTAACACACATGAAAACTGCGCTGTCGTTATTTAACTCTCCTGCATTAAAAGCACCGCAGCGACAACGTTATCAGCAAATGCTAAATAACCAATGCGACCGTCAAACAGTGCTTATTAGTGGTGTTCTGGAACTAGTTGAATTAGAAAAAAATTTAAAATCAGCAGCATTTGAAACAGTACGCCTTTCAGATATAATTCCTGGTGTAGTCAGCACTTATCAACCGCTTGCCAATGAAAAAGGTATTATGCTGGCATACACAGTTCCAACTGAGCTTCCACCTGTATCATTTGTCGTAGGGGGACTAAGGCAAATAATGATTAACCTGTTAGCCAACAGTATTACGTTTACACCTAAAGGTGGTCAAGTTTGGGTAAAAGCGCGTTTCTCTGGGGAATATGTATATCTTGAAATTCGTGATACAGGTATTGGCATAGCAGAAAGTGAACTTCCCAAAATCTTCAACCGCTTCTACAGTCACCGTCCTCCATATATCGAAGAACCAGGAGGCGCCGGACTAGGTTTAAGCGTAGTTCAATATTACCTACAAAAATCAGGCGCCTCTATTTCAGTAAAAAGTAAATCAATGGAGGGGTCAACCTTCACAGTCCAACTTGCAGCAATAACGTAGAATGTAGGGTGCGTGAAAGCACCAATCAACAAAAATAACATAAAAATTAAAATGCTTTCACGCACCATCTGTCATATTCTGAGTCAGCGACTCAACCTCAGAAAACAGCCGATCAAAATCAATAGGCTTGCTAATATAGCCGTCAATATCCTTCTCAAAATCATCACAATCGGATAAATTATCCCAAGCCGTAAGCAGTAAAATAGGGATAAAAGGTAAATTACCGTTGCGTCTAATGCGTTTAGCAACTTCCAGCCCATTAATACCAGGCATCATCATATCTAACAAAATTAACCCTGGAGGCGAAGACTCAATGATATCCAACGCTTCATAACCGTCTTCTGCTATCTTAACGTCATAGCCTTCAGTTTCCAGAAGCGTTTGCAACATCATGCAGTTGTCTAAGACATCATCAACGACCAAGACGCTTCGATTCAAGTTACCCAGTTTTTTTCCAGAGATGTACATATATGCCTAGCAGATATTTTCTATAGCCATTATTTATAGATTTTATTATTCCAACTTAAACTATAATTGTCCTCTAACCTTGGACGTGTACACAGGTTAGAGATTTTACTTTAGATTTCCAAAAAGAAAATTAACCATCTTGTGGAGTGGTTTGTGGAGCGGCTTGTGGAGCGGGCATTCTTGCCCGCCCTTCAATATTAATGTGTCTTTAGGTTAACTTGCTTCAGTCCCCAGTTGGTAAAGTAAAATCCACGCATTGTAGAGACGCGACATGTCGCGTCTCTACATTTAGGAATTTTTTACAATTTATCTAGGACTGCTATAAGTTCATTTACAAACAGTTCTACTAAATTATGTTATCTAATAAATAAAAATTATATTTTATATTGTTTTAAGTTTAGCTTCAAACTATTAAAGTCAATCTTTGGTATGAAATAATCTTACATATAAGACTGTTAAAATCAAAGCTACAGTTTTAATATTGGCAAAATAAAATGAGTGCAATAGTACCCGTTGTTCAACACTCTGAAACTTCTGACACTACCCTGCGAATCTCTGAACTGCTGCAAAGATTTTTGGAGCAGCATCAAGGGGATGAAGTCCGCTTGCGGGAATTGCTGAACGAGATGGGAGATCGAGCGTTTGGTCCAACCCTGCTGATTTGCGCTTTGCCTGAAGCCCTGCCGCTGCCTATCGCTGGTATTTCTGCCCTTGTTGCCGTGCCCTTAATGTTGGTTTCCGGCCAGTTAGTGCTTGGATTTCAGCAGCCCTGGTTGCCTGACCAGTTGCTAGACCAGCCCATCAAACGAGAACACTGTGAGCAGGTAATTATGGGCGCCATTACTCTTCTCGAAAAGCTGGAATATTTTGTTCAACCCCGCTTGCCGTTTTTTACCAGCCCTGAAGCAGAACGGGGTGTCGGTGTAGTTTTGTTGTTCCTCAGCTTCATCATTGCCCTACCCATTCCGTTTGGAAATATGCTGCCCGCGATCGTCATCGTTCTCATCTGTCTTGGTTTGATTGAAAAAGACGGGCTAATCATTGCAGTCAGTGCCATGATCACTGGCGTTAGTCCAGCGCTTTTATTGTTACTTTTGTAATTACTGAGACTTAGCCCAGTTCTCCGCTTACCCAAAGCATGATATTCGATGGCTTTATATCTCAGTAGAACAATTTTTGTTAGTGTACTTGCTCTAAAATACTAACTAATTGCTGCAACCACTCAACAGCCAAAGTCTGCTCAATAGGGTGCATTTCTCTATAAAACATCCATTTTTGTAAATGCATCCCTTCAATCTTTTCCATTTTCTGGAAAAAATAGTATTGTCGGTCTTTTAGAAGTAGCTTTTAATGGAAATGTCGAAATAGACGAATACAGATAGATACAACAGTAATAATTAAATTTGAGTGTACGAGTTAGAGATTGTTTGAAAAGTGTCCCTTCGTGTCAAATGAGTTTGTCAAAAAGCTCACTATAGGTTTGCCAAATTTACTTTAGCGAACATTGTTTATTTTTCCAACACCCTACCTATATATATGTCAACATGAATGAACTACTTATTCTAAGTTCGCTACGAATATCGCTGTAAATCTCCTTATATAAGTCAAGTGTATTATACGGTTTTAGAGGTAATTTTCGGCGCCAGTAAAACGTCGAAACCTAATTGCAATTATTCTACGAGCGAATTAAATATATGGTCTATAAGTAATTTCCTCATTCGCATTATAGCTGATGCCAATCGCTGTTTTTTCTGCCAATATGAAAACGGATACAATCTTGATTACGTGTTAGCGTAATTACTGGTTAATATTTTTACCTGATTATCTATCTTGTGAAGTAGATAGAAGGTTACAGGTGCCTGCGTTTACACCAAGTGATAAAACTTCTACAGTTGTTTTCGCTCTTTCCTCACTTTGCCCTTATATGACTACATGAGTTGCATGACTACCGTGACTAAATATACAGCTGTTACCTTTGCTCCTGTGCAGGGGTTTATCGAAAAATCACGTAAACTACGGGATTTATATGGCGCCTCTGAAATTCTCTCGTATTTGAGTAAAAGTTTGGTGGACGCTGCTGATGAATATCCAGGTGTAAAAGTTATTTCTCCTGGCAACCCAAATATAGAGAAAGGAATGCCCAACCGCATCCTCGTTAAAGGAGTTTTGCCTGAAAGCGCAGCGCATGATACTGTCTCAAAGGCTTGGAAAGAAATATTAAAGTATTGCCGGGAATGGATTGAGGATAATTTACGACAATTTGCACCTTATGAATGGGAACGAGATTGGTCGAAGTGGGCAAATCATTGTTGGGAGATATTTTGGGCACAAGGCGATTCTCCTACGGAAGCGATGAAAGAGTTGGAAACTTGCAAGCTTAGTAGAAATTGGGTTGGAGTTAATTGGATTGGCGAAAGTTCTAGTCTTACAGGTGCAGACGGAATTGCATTTCCTGGGCTAGGTGGAGAAAAGCGAAATCCCAAAGATATTGACTACAATGCAGAAAAAAAACAAATTAAAGAATTTTATACAGCTTTAGCAAGTATTACAGAAAGCGGTTTAACACAAGAGATAGAGGGTAAATTTATTGCACCTAATGAGAAACTTAGTATTCCTGAACTAACAAAACGTTTAGTTACGTTACCATCGATTGCTAAACGTTTTGGGATGGAAATTCTTGAAGAGGGATTTCAAGATATCCAACGTAAACCAACTGAGGATACACCAGGACAGTGGACAGGTTGGTTTATGGGGGATGGAGATAATGTTGGTAAGTATCTGCAAGAAATAGCTAAAAGCGATGAGTATATTTCCCGTTTCAGTTGCGATATGCGAAATTGGGGCAAAAGTTTTGCTGATAATTTTAGAGCTAAAAATATTCCTAATGAATCTAGGAAAATTAGTATTGGACGAGTGATTTATGCGGGTGGGGATGATTTTCTTGGTGTGATGTATAGTGATAATCCCAAAAATTCAATTCCGGCATTTACTGCTTATGAATGGTTGCTTACTTTAGATGATTTATGGAATAAACACAGGCATCCGATAACTTTAAGCGTTGGTTTTGTTTGGGTTGCTGGTAGTGTTCCTCAGCGAGATGTACTTCAACATTGCCGCGAAGCAGAAAAAGTGTCAAAAAAATTAGGAAAAAATCGTGTTACTATTCGTATTGTTTTTAATAGTGGACAATATATACAGTGGACTTGCCCTTGGAAGTATTTAAATGTTTTGACTAAATATCGCGACCGGAATGGTAACACATATCAAAAATGGGAATGTTCTGGTAGAGATAAAAAATATAAACCTAATTAGAACCATATTTATAATGACTTAGCACAACTTCAGTCACGTTATGCAATTAATTTGAATGGGAATGAAGATCAAATAGATGATAGTTTTGCCTTAGCTCTATTTAACATTTATTTTCAAGATAAAGATTATTTGAATCAACATGCTAAACAAATTATTGGCAGTGATTCACGTAAAGCTATTGTTCAATGGATTATTAATCTGATAAATGTAGGTTGGCAGCTATGTACAAATATTTAATTATTATAAACCCTTTAGGTTTTATGTATGGAAGTGCAGGCGCCTTTCTTTCGCCTGAAAATCTAGTTGGACGTTCGGGTCAAAAATTTCCGCCCGATGCTACTGCTGTTTCAGGATTATTCTTTAGTGCAAATAAAGTTAACAAATTTGAAGAGCATAGTAAATTGAGTGAAGAGCTTTTCATTGCTGGACCATTTTGGGCAGAACTAGATAATCCTGAATACTTCTATATACCTATCCCTTGGAATAAAATAATTAACGTAGAAGAAAGAAAAACAGATGAATGGAGTATTAAAAATAATAAATGGTCTCGTTCTGAAGCAACTAAAGATTTAGAACCTGATTGCCGTTGGCAAGCCGTAAATTCTTGGGAAGATAGCACAGATGAAATACGTAAAAATGGTGATGCTGCAAAAAATCCTTGGGAATACATATCTATTCTTCATCCTAAATTAAAAGATAGTCAGCGTAATGTTGAAGATCAAAATGGATTATTCCTAGAAAATTCTGTACAGATGGTTTATCATTTACGTGAGGGAGAGCGTAAAGAAACTTGTTTAGTTTATCTATCTACTTACGCTTTACCTGATGGGTGGTATTCCTTTGGCGGTGAAAATCATTTAGTTGAAATTAATAGTATTACGCTTTGTGATGATAGTCCTATACTACAACTATTACAGCAAAAGATTCACCGTAGCTTTGCTTTAATCACACCTGGAATTTGGGGTTCTACTCACTATTCATACCGTCATCCACAAAAAGAATCAAATTTTCCTACTCCATCGCATATTCTAACCGATAGACCAATACCCTATCGCTACCGTGTTGGTGATAACAAAGGAAGAGGACGTTTAGGAAGAGGACGTTATGCAGTTCCTACTGGTACTGTCTATGTTTTAGATGAACCTTTGAACAAAACTTGGTGGGAATGGAATCACGAATGGTTTCCCAAGGAAGGATTTGGCTTAAAAAAAGTAGGATGCGGTTTATGTTTACCAATAAAAGTTAAAGGAGTTAATTGAATGTATCAAAAAGCTTATGGCATAATTAAAACCTTTGCTCCATTACATGTTGGAGCAACAGCAGGAGAAGAACGTGGTAATTTAAACTTAATTTTTCGCGACCAATTTACCCAAACAGGTATTGTTCCTGGTAGCTCAATTCGCGGTCGTTTACGTGCCGAAATGCGTCAATATTTGGGAGGTGAATTAGGAAGTATAGAATCAAATAAATGGTATGGGACAGAAGCTAGTTCTTCACTCTCTGACCGTACTACTGAGGCACTTGTAAAATTTGAATATGCATCAATTGTTTGGCTACCTGTATTTTGTCCTGGTCAACCAATTGTTTGGGTCAGTTGTCCACGTTTACTAAAACGTTATCAACGTATAGCAGGAAGTTTGGTTAAACATGGTACTTCTTTACTCAAAGATGTAGTAGTTCCAAAAGCATATACTCGTTCCACTACTTTGGAACCTTTAAAAATTCGAGAGAATGGCAAAGACAAAGAAAAGCTATTTTTCAATTTTGGTTTTGTAACGATTGAAAAAAACATAGATTTATCAGCCTGGTTCCCCAATGGTGAAGAATTACCAGCAGTGGTAGTGGCTGATGATGAGATTGCCAGGATTCATGACATGGCATTATACCGCCAAAGTCGAGTTGCTTTAGAAAAAGACCAAAAACGTGTTGCGGATAAAGCTTTCTTTAACGTCGAAGCATTACCAGAAGATACAATATTAGTTTTTCCTGTTGCCCTGAAAAAAGATGAATATCAAAAGCAATGGCAACCATTCTCAAATGTTCAAAAAACAGATGATATTTATTTAGGAGGATTAGAATCTGTTGGTTTTGGTCATTGTGAAATGCAATTTTTTAATATTGAAGTAAGTTATTAAGGTAGGTGCAATATGGCGGTAG
>NZ_JBXXZH010000128.1:0-25990 GCF_059640475.1 Calothrix sp. CBUCES-K 9914 | reverse complement strand
CCGTGATTACGGAAGTTTCCATCCCCTTTTAAACGGGGAAGTTAAGAAAGAGTTCTCTCAGGGAAGCTTACTGGGTAAGGGTTACAGGCGCCTAAATCGACACCACTCTACAAAAATCGTAAAATCAAGGTCTAGGATAAGGATGAACTAGCCCGTTAATATCAAATACTGCATATTCGTCTGAGTAGTAAATTGCTCCTGCCTTGACCAATGCTGCTACTAGAGTAGTTTTGCCACTAAAACTGCGTCCAGGAATTACTATAGCTCGATTGCACCAACTGACTACTCCTGCATGGACAAATAATTTATCCGCAACTGATACACCCAACCATAAACGTAATTCAGAGTCCAAAGTGTCAAAAATCTCCTCCAATTCTTGACTTCGAGCCAATTCACCTTCCTCGTCATAAAGTAAATGATGGTGATCGCTCTTATTAAATTCTTGGGAACTTTCAGCAACAATTATTGAGTACAACTTGTCTACAATAGGCGAAAGGGATAGCTCCTGTCTAGGAGGTAGGTAATTCGTCAGAAGTTCCAAAATACTTGGCTCATTAACACGAATACCTATACGTAGACTGTAGCTGACAAAAGCAATATTAGCTTGCCATTGTATGTTATCTAATAAAGTTTCCTTGTCACCATAATTAAGTTTAATATCTGATAAATACAATAGTTTGCAGTTACTATTGTTGATAATTACTACTTGATTGATTGTTGATACAAACTGATAAATTCGTTTTTGTAATAAATATTAAAATGAGCATTAACAAGTGAGTGCAAAGCATCCACCATAGACTAGAGATGATAAATTGAAAAATATTTCTTAACATGCTGATGTAATTAGTAATCTGGTGGAATATGACTAGTTGTAGAATTATTTTGTTTGATACATCTTGGAGGTTCCGGCGCCGCGACTAAACTATCTACTTGGTAAGTATTCCCATTCCAATCAAAAGTAGCAGGAAAGCGAGTTCTATTAAACGGCGCCTTAAATACTGCAAACCCGCATAAGGTAGGAGTGATTCTTCTTTCTATTAGATGTTGAACTTTTCCATCAACTGGCATAAACGAGTCACCAGCGTTAGCAATATAAATAACTCCATTGTGTGTGATGAAGTTGGAAGTATTGTTAGAAGAGAAAGGACTAATTTCTCTATCACACTTGGGAACAGTGTCTACTCTAAGAGTAGAGAGATTAATTTCAGTAGTACCAACTATTAGGCGCCTGATTTTGTTATTACGGTTATTAATCCTAATTAGTCCACAAGCATTGACATAGAAAGTAACTGGTTTTTCTTGACTTAAATAGTTTAATAGCCAAGCCGTATTACTATTACCTCTTAGAATGATGATAGGGCGCCCTTGATTATCGGTGCTTCGGTAAACATTGTTACCTTTGTAAGGAACAGCGCGCGCTTGACCACAAAATAAAGTAGTCAAGGCAAACACTGTAATTAAAGTTTTACTCACATGGTTGAATAATCGAAACATTCGCGGTGATCACTGTTGTATCTGGGTCAGAGCGTTTATAGATAATGAAGTTGGCAGGGTTTCCTTCGTATTTTGCAGTCCATCGGAAATTAGGAAATGTACCTTTACCGTTACTATCTGTCGTTGCAAATGAATCAAAGATTTCATCGTCTACATCGACATCATATGTAGTATTCTTTTCAAGTTCAAAAACTACTAATTGTGAACCAACTTTACACATACGAGGTTTTGGTGGTGCCGGGGGTACACAATCAGGATACGTTCCTGTATATCCCGCTGGACAAGTTGGAGGAGGTGGCGGCGGTGGTGGTGGAGGAGGTGGCGACGGTGGTGGTGGAGGCGGCGGCGGTGGCGGTGGAGGTGGTGGTTCAACGACTACCGCTGTACCTCCAGAACCTGTTCCCGTACTTCCCCCTGCACCAGAGCCTGTACCACCCCCATCAGTAGTAACAGTGCCCATTGACAATAAAGAAACACCAGTGGAAAAGTTAATCGGCGCCTGTTGAGCCTCCCATGTAGCAATATCCATACCTTGAACTTCAACAGGTGGAGGGTATGCTACATAAAGTTGTCCTCGACGACAAGCAACACCGCGCGACGGCTGCACCGAAGTAGGGAACGCTTTCCCCTCTGTTAATATTGCTGTTGGTAAATTGTTATTGTCTAAGTTGATCGAAATGAAACCACAAGTATTAGCTCTTACGTTTCTTGTTCGGTTACTAGATAACAATCTAATTGTTTGTGGACTACTTGGCGCCAGCCCAGATACAGCAATAAAGTTGTTAGGAGTTACCCAAACTTTCTTTTCTGTAAAAATCTTGTCCTCACATTTAGGCGCCTCTGCGTTGGGTAAACTGCTGCTGTATGTAAATCCGTAAGTAACGTTAGACTTCTCGTCCTTAATTTCTACTTTGTCACCGTTCTTAAAATTGGCGCCTGGTCTAAATTGCAGTACTCCACATTTATTAGAGTTTGCCGCGCGTATTAATGGTGAGCCACCCATATCTATTTGATAGGGTTTATTTGGAGTTAATCCTCTGATAAAGAATTCACGCTCGGTACGGTGTGCAGTTTGCGCGGACGCTGGCGCCAATAGTAAAAAAGGCGCCGATATCAGAACTGTTAAAGATAATAAAAGTCTTTTTTTCATCATAAAAAAGGGCGACCAATTTATTAAATAAATAAGCTGGTCGCGAACACATTATTCACAAAGCTTTTAACGACTACAAATATTTAGGGAGTCCAAGTAGAAGGGATGTAAGCAGCAGCAGCGCCTCCGGCAGTTCTACAAAGCGGTGGCGCCGAAGCATCTTTTAATGATGCTGTCGTGTAAGAAGTGGAATCTGTACTGAATGTCGCTGGTAATGTTTGTCCAGTTCTTTGTCGTAATACACCGAATCCGCAAGCATTGACTGAAACCGTTGCAACAGAGGGTTGTGGGAGTTCAATCGATACAGCGCTGTTCGGTGTTTTGCCCACTATTATCACCTGTCCAGCAGGTGTTTTAAAGTTAGCTGCGCGCGCTTCCGCAAAGGAGCCACTTACACAAGAAGGTAATGTCTGAGTAGGCAGAGTCGTTGCATCTACTGCTGTTCCATCAACTTTTAATCCAGCAAATGAACCGGAAGCTGGTACGCTCAGTCTTAACTCTCCACAGGCGCCTGCTACTCTTGCTTGTGTGGCAGCAGAACTTCCTAAATTTACACGTATCCGTGAACCAGGTGACGCACTGAATACTAATAATGGAACACCTCTATCTGTAGCTTTATATACTGTGTCTCCTTTGAAAGGGATGGCACTTGCAGGCGCCATATTTGAAGCAATTGCACTAATCACTAATCCTGCACAAATAAAACTTTTTTGAAATTTCATATCACACCAATTTGTTTCTTGATTGAACTTTTTATAGCTTATAAAAGTAACTATTAATAGTCATCTGACAACTTTACTGATATGAACTTTTTCAAAACATTATTGTTCTTCACAATTACCGCAATTACTTCGTTAAGTACCCTGATAAATCCTGTATTTGCTAGCACAACTGTGCCATTTTCTAGTTCAATACGGTACGGGAATGCAGGCGCCAATGAAAACCTAGAACTCTCGACACTAAACGCGCGGGACGTTAATTTATTGAGTAAAGACTTGAATATAAAACTTCCAATTGGTACGGAAGGAAGCGCTGTAAAATTCACAAATTTAACAATAGGAAACTCTTATTTATTTGATTGGACTTTTGCCACCCAAGAAACTAGAGGCGAGGATATTTTTTATCTTTTTGATGGTACGAACCTATCAACACTTGCCACAAGCCGCATGGCTACTCAAAATGTAGGTAGCGGTTGGAGAGTGGCGCCTACAATTCAAACAACAGAGTTTAGAGTACAGAGTAATAATGTGGTGCTGATGTTGCTCGACACGCGCGATAAATCATTTACATCAATTGTTAAAGTTAACAAGCTAAGGAGAGTTTCAGAAAGTAATGCTGTTTTGGGAATACTAAGTGCAGTGGTTATTGGAATGATTTATGTTAAAAAAAGTAATCGCAATTAGTCCGTTGTTGGTAATCGGCACCCTCGCTTATTTATCACTTTCTCGCTTAAATGGGGTAAATGGTCAGGCGCCTATCCCTCAAAGAGATTCCGGTTTCTGGACTGTTCTATCTGTCTCAGATGGAGACACCATCAAGATAAAAACAGAGTCAGGTGAGATCAAAAAGATTAGACTCGCTTGTATTGACAGTCCGGAGAAAACGCAACCGCTAGGCGCCGAATCTAAAGCTAATCTACAAAGGTTAGTTTCTGAGGTAGGTAACAAAGTTATAGGCTACCCAATAGAAACGGATAAATACGGGCGTACTGTAGCTGAGGTGTTCACATCAAAGGGAGATACAGAAAAATTCTTGAATGAGGAGCAGGTTAAGACAGGGAATGCCTATATATATAGACAGTATCTAGGGAAATGCCCGAATAAAGGCGCCTTAGAGAAAGCTGAGGAGATAGCGCGCGGTCAACGTAACGGTGTATGGTCGCGCAGTGATTTAGTTAAACCGTGGGATTATCGCAAGTCTCAAAGAAATTAAAATAAAGGGCTGGTACTTTAACCAGCCTTTGCCATGTGTATTCTTTGTGCGGTTTGAGATACTCCGTAGAATCAATTTTTCTATTAAAGGCATTAGAGAAATTACTTAATATTTTTTAGAGAGCTATTATTAAGTACAAAATATTAAATCCAACCGATACTCCGCACGCACGGCAGAAAATACAGGTAGGAAGTGGTTAGAGCAGCGGGATTATAGGCACCACTCACTACCATAAAGGGATAACTCCGTTAACGTTCAAATTCAAAATGACCACGTCTTACACACATTCGTTCTGAAGAACGGGGTTTCTAACCCTCGCTTGGGTCGCAACACGCAGGTTTCAAAAAGCGGCTTGCGACCTGCGTTCACGTAGTGTCTCCGGAGGAGAATTTGCGACTTTTTGATGATTTTTCCGTAATTAAACTAAACATTGCTGTAGTATCTAATTGGCGGAAACTATAACAACAATACTAGAACTAATCGTACATATGTACCCAAAAAGCTGTAGAATAAGTAAATCTGTCCTATTTGTAATCTCGTTATATACTCACTAACAATATGCACAAGCTATCATGAATTATACCTATTTATAAATTGGAGCATTTGAAACTATTAATCTTCTTATCAGCTTAATTACTTCTATATATGAACACTTATCATATAAAAAAGTAGTTATATCTCAAGTTTATTTTATTCGCCTTCATAGTTTGTAAGAGATAGGAGAAAAATTATGGATGGAGCAACTTTGCTTAAAGTAGTTAGTACAGCTAATTCATTACAGGCTTTTCTAACTGGAGGAGATTTATTAAAGGCATTACAACTTTTTGGAAGAATCGAGTTTGATGCAGCTATCTTCTCGCTTAAAAATGTGAACTGGGCAAAAGATTCTAAGAGAGAGATTCAATTAGCAATTGGGCATTTGCAATCTGCACATATAACTTTTATGAATATGTATTTAAACAGAAACTTACTTCAAAGAAATATTCAATATAATGATGTTAGGCGCGGTCTCTCTTATGACCAACAAACGAATTTACTAATGGCTTTATGCTATTGTTATTTAGATGAAAAAGAATTGATGAGACAGAGCCTAAATAGAGCAATAGAATGCAAAGCTATTTATGATAAATATGATAAAGAGTCTGATAGTGGAATACTTTTTATTGGATTCATTAATCCAAGTCATTATATAGATATAGTAACCGGCAAAGACGGAAGTTGGCCAACATTGATTGGTGAAAGTTTTATTTCTAGTGCTTTATCAAAGATGGAAAATACTTATGGACTCAGGTAGGTTGCAGTATTTTTGCTGATATATGTTGATGGTCTTTTATACACCTGCTCACTCTTGGCAATTCAGGATATTGAGCAAGGAAGGCGCCTTTGATAAGTCTCTAATTTCCCGCTTTGATAGCGAACGCTTTAATTCAATCTGTAGAAAAAGCCTTGCTTGCATACTTTAAGCCACCGCTAAACGAAACGGATAAGCATACTCCCAGAGGGATTGAGGCTTTACGTCGGCAAAAAGGTCTTACCCAATCTCAGGTAGCTAAGGCATTGGGTATCGATGTCTCGACAGTTCGTAATTGGGACAAAAGTCGGGATGGAACTAAAATGTTTATGCGTGTAGCCAAGCTTTGTGACTTGTTTAATTGCAATCCAAGCGACCTTTATGAGCCTACAGAAGCCTCTGAAGACGCTGAATCATAACAGTTCAAATTTGAAATTTTATACCTTTACGTAAACTGATATTATTTACGTGCAGGTTGTAGAGTAGTGGATATTATTTGAATACTTAATAACGTAATAATGCGAATTAGACAAGTTAAAGAAATTGTAACCGTTCAGGGGGGGCGCCGCTTTATCCGCAGAATTTGACGTTAGAACAAAAGAACTTACGGCTTGTGCTAACGGTAAAAATACGCTTTTCTATTTTTCAAGTTTAGAGATGCGGTCTAGTATCTCTTGATACCTGCTTTCTTCACCTTGTTGTTTATATAAAATAGCAGCTTGTTGATAATCGACTGTTGCAGCTTGTTTGTTTCCTAGTACTGAGTAAACATCACCTCTGTTGTGGTAAGGCCATGCAAAATCAGAATTAATTTTGATAGCTTGACTATAATCTTTGATTGCTGCTTGATAATTTACTAAACCATAATGATAAGTTAAACCTCGGTTGTTATAAGCCCATTGATAATTAGGATTAATTTTGAGAGCTTGCTCGTAATCTTTTATTGCTGCTTGATAATCTCCGCTCATGTAGTAAGCATAGCCTCTACTGTCGTATGTCCATTCATCACTAGGATTAATTTTGATAAGTTGATTGTAGTCTTTGATTGCCGCTTGATAATCTCCTAATTTATAGTAATCATAACCTCGATTTTTGTAAGCGTTTGTATAGTTAGGATTAATTTTAATAGCTTGAGTGTAATCTTCTATTGCTGCTTGTCTATATTCTAAAGCAGAGTGAGCTAAACCTCGATTATAGTAAGCAGTTGAATAATTAGGACTAAGTTTGATAGCTTGATTAGAATCTTTTATAGCTGCTTGATAATCTTTTAATTCATAGTAAGCTATACTTCGGATATTGTAAGCCCATGCTAAGTTTGGATTAATTTGAATAGCTTGACTAGAATCTTTTATAGCTGCTTGATAATCTCCTAAATAGTAGTAAGCCAAACCTCGCTTATTCAAGAGATATGGTAATTGAGACGAGTCTTTACTATATGCAATTGCTTCTTGATAAGCAATTACCACTACCTTTGATAATCGTTTCGATAACTGTCCTTGCTCCACACGCGGGTAATAGAAATCACCAACTTCTTTATATCTAACCGATAAATTACCAAGACTAATTTTATTAATATGCGCTTTCTCTATTTTATTTAAAAGTGTCTGTACTGGCGCCACTGAAGTATCCGTTATATCAGCAACCATTGTTGCCAGAATAGCTGACATCAATTCCTTACTGATATGCTTCAAACAAGTTATGTAATTTATTAACTGAGTGCGCTCTGTATCACTTGCGTGAAGCCATATCCAATTTGACGCTATCCATCTTACATAAGCATCAGCTTCATTTTTAATAAACTCATGTATTAATATCAATCCCTCTTCATCATATTTAAGCGCGCTGACCAATGCTTCTAACTTTACAGATAGTGAAGTGCTGTTTAAGCGATGCTTGGCACCTTCAATTCCTCCTAGTACAAGTGCATTGAATGGAGTATTTGGAGCTTGGTTGTTCCCTAAAACTGCATCACCAGGTCTTGGCTTGTCCATAGTTGTGCTATTTAACTACCGTACATCTACACTTTGAGATAAGCATTTGACGCAAATATCACAAAATTTTTACAATTTGTAATATTGTTCATACCTGTGAAAGATTGTGGTGTGGTGTCGCAACGAGATTTCCTGCAACCCTCAATGAGAGTCAAAACACCTTATATTTAAAAATAACAGCTATTGCCTATTCAGGCGAGAACAATCATATAAGTAACAAGTTACCCAGGCGCCTATCGTTTTTACTTGAATAAGATACTACCAAGGAGTTGTGCCAGTTGTTGTGGTTTTCAGTCTCAACCGAATTAAACCTTTCGCTGGTAACCTTCTTTCAATCCAAACTTCAAGGGGATGTGCGTTACTTTAATTCATCAGCGCATTCAACTCTGCCAATAGCTTTTCGATGCGAATTTGCTTTTTGGGGTCATCCATTACCTTGGATTTTTTTAGCCGCTTGAAGGTGTCATCAACACGTTCTTTTAATGGCTTTTCTTCAGTGTTTTTTTGCTCACCTTTTAGTGATTGTTGTTCTTTGGAAATTCTTTGCTTGATTTGTGTAAGTGATAATTCTTCAGCTATTGCCTCGGAGAGTAGTTTCTTCCTAACATCAATATCCTCTACCTTCGCAATTACCTTTGCTTTGCTTGCCTCCAACTGTCCCGCGCGCAACACTGACAAAATATCATCGGGTAGATTGAGTAAAGGTAAGCGGTTGCTAATGAACGAGTCGAGTTTAATATTCCCTAATGATGTCAATACTTCTTGTACCAATTGAATTTTTTCGTCACCAATAACGTTATTGATAGTAGCTAACCTATCGCGTAATTGGTTTTGAATATGGTGCAGTTGTGTGGGTACTTCGCTGACAGGTATTTCTAATTTCATTCCTAGGAGTCTTAGTACACCGTCTGCTTCTTCTAAATCAGTCAAAGAAGAACGTGCGAAGTTTTCAATTAACGCGATTTCCAATGCTTCTTCATCATTGAGTTCGCGGATAACCACAGGGACTTCTTCGAGTTCGAGGATTTGAGATGCGCGATACCGTTTGGCGCCTGCTACTACCTCGTACTTATCGCTATCTAGAATCGGACGAACGAGAAGTGGCTCGATGATCCCATTTTTTCTGCCAGTTGCTACAATTTTTGCGACTTCTTTTTCATCAATGAAGTACCGCAACTCTAATGCAGGTAACACCACATTGCTTATAGGCAATGATGTTTTAACCGAAAGTTCTTTACTAACAATTGGTACTTCAGTTAGTTTAGCTTCCTTTGCCGCGCGCAGGCGCCGTTCCCCTGCAATAAGTTCATACTCCCCATTATCTCCTTGTCTAACCAATAGTGGTTGTAATATGCCAAACTCCTTAATTGATTCAGATAACTCAAGAAGCTTCTGCTCATCAAAATAACGCCTAGGTTGGTTGTGAGGAAGCTTAATTAAATCCAATCTTACCGTATTAATATCAGGAGCTTGTTCTACCTGGGGTGGCGCCAATTCCTCACCGACAGTTAAATTATCGTTTTGAGTTAAAAATTTTAAAGCTTCTTTAAGTGAGTCTGTCTGTTGATGTATTGCTGTATGTATAGTACGGTTTAAAGCTTGCGAGCTTTCAATGTAAGCTTTAGCTGCGGCTTCTTTATATGAAGGTATTGATTCAGTTATTGGATTTTGGTAAGTAATTAGCCAATGTTCAACCCAATCGGAAACTAATAATGCAAACTCTGCACTAATCCACATTGCTAAAGGAACAGCTAATTTATAGTGTATCCAAGTTCCGCCACCTTTATTAGGGGCACCTCGTTTTACGACAACTAAAGTGGGGTAGGTGGCTGCAACCCTTGTTTTTAATGAATTCGGTGATTTCACCGGATTAGGTTCAATATTTAAACGGAAAGCCAAAGCAGTAACTAATTCTAGGACTGAATTCAGCGCTAACCAGTCTGAAATATCCTTTTTATAAGCTACACACATTGCAGTTGCGTTTATGTAGCCATCTTCACGACGTTGCCCAATCTCTAACCCATTAGTTTGATGCAGTATGATACTCATGTGCGTTGTTCTGTAACGTACTACCCTTGGGGCTATGGCTGTTGACGCAGCCACCCGCGAAGGGTTCTATTATTTTAAACTGTATGTGTACTTATTTTTTGTCAACAAAATATTTATTACTGCGGGTTTTGAGTTGTGTTTACTTTCCAGAATACGTATCAGAAATCCAGTTCTTAACGTAATCGTTCAGGGGAAATAAGAGCCAAGGGAGCGCTTAACTTTAATAAAGGGGGTTGCTCCCATTAAATTTCGCTTACAGAATATATGCTCAATCGAACAATATTAAAACCTCCACCCTTGGTGGAACTTTCATGATTTTTACCAATCGCCTCTCTTCATTTAATCAACTCATTCAACTGTGCCAAAAGCTTCTCAATACGAGCTTGCTTCTTCGGGTCATCCCATACTTTTGCTTTCTTTAAACGCTTGAAGGTATCATCAACGCGCTCTTTAAGTGGCTTTTCTTCAATACTTTCCTGTGATTGCGTAAGAGCGGAGATTCTTTGCTTAATTTGTGTAAGTGATAATTCTTCAGCTATTGCCTCGGAGAGTAGTTTCTTCCTAACATCAATATCCTCTACCTTCGCAATTACCTTTGCTTTGCTTGCCTCCAACTGTCCCGCGCGCAACACTGACAAAATATCATCGGGTAGATTGAGTAAAGGTAAGCGGTTGCTAATGAACGAGTCGAGTTTAATATTCCCTAATGATGTCAATACTTCTTGTACCAATTGAATTTTTTCGTCACCAATAACGTTATTGATAGTAGCTAACCTATCGCGTAATTGGTTTTGAATATGGTGCAGTTGTGTGGGTACTTCGCTGACAGGTATTTCTAATTTCATTCCTAGGAGTCTTAGTACACCGTCTGCTTCTTCTAAATCAGTCAAAGAAGAACGTGCGAAGTTTTCAATTAACGCGATTTCCAATGCTTCTTCATCATTGAGTTCGCGGATAACCACAGGGACTTCTTCGAGTTCGAGGATTTGAGATGCGCGATACCTTTTGGCGCCTGCTACTACCTCGTACTTATCGCTATCTAGAATTGGACGAACGAGAAGTGGCTCGATAATACCATTTTTTCTGCCAGTTGCTACAATTTTTGCGACTTCCTTCTCATCTATGAAGTACCGCAGTTCTAATTCAGGCAGTACAATCATGTTGATAGGCATTGATGTTTTGACTGTCGCTACATCATCCCTGTATATAAAATCTTCAACATTTCTACGTTTTGACATTTATCATCCTCAACACTTACATTCAATCAACTGCACGGATTATGAAAGGATACCTCAAGATTAAGCAATTGACTCAACTAAATTATTTATTTCCAAGATTGATTTAAGATTCACCAATAACGTTATTGGTGGTAACTAACTCCGAACCGTTTTCGACTTTGAATTCGGCATGGTGGTGGCGCCTGTTATTTGTAGAGCTTCAGTAAACAACTCATCAAACTCTTGTGCTGCGCGTTTGGCAGTTGCCCCACTCAAGCCCCAAACAGACGTTCCCTGTCCTGGCGCATCAGCAATAACTTGTAAATCATAGATTACCGTTTTGAGTAATGGGAACCCTGTATTTTTTTCAGATAGTGCGCGTTGAGCATCTTTGAGTAGCACTGTCCCCTTCTTGGCTTGGTTAAGAAATAAACCAACTAGTGGCGCCCCCGAACGCAATTCCTTAGCTTGTCGTAATATTCGTAGCATTTTGGAGGTGCTATGCATATCGAGTCCAGCTGGTTTGCATGGTACTAAGGCTAAGTCGCATCGAGATAAAATTGCTTTAGTGGTTTCGCTAAGACTACCAGGACCATCGACTACTACCCAGTCGTACTGTTCGGCTAGTTTTGGCAATTCATCGAATAAATCATCTGGGTCAATCATCGTTTTGCATGGTAATTGCAAATCTTTCATCCAGTTCGTCGAGCTTGCTTGCGCGTCAGCATCGACTATAAGTACTGTTCCGCGCTTACTCAGCCAGTGTGCAAAATGCCCGGATATGGTGGTTTTGCCTGCTCCACCCTTTTGGTTTGTCAACCCTATTATCATGATTTTTCAGTCAATTCTTTTATGTATTTTGCTCAATGGTGGTTATTCTACCTTTGAAACGTAAATATTTTTATTAAATTTTAGGTGGGATATTTATTGGCGCCTTTTTTTATCAAATAACCGAGAGGCGCCACTCGCTACCTTTCGAGGGAAAACTGCGTTGACGTTGACGCTCATTAATAAATACTCAAGTACTCAAATACCTGGATATTTATTAATTTGCTTCCCCAATTAGCGTAAAAGCTGCCCAATCAACAGGGTTTGGGCTACTCTTCATTGTAGTTAACATAGCTTGTCTCAGTGCTTGCGCTTTGTCGGGGTCTTTCTGTAAATTCTTATAAAATTCAGTCATTAACTGTGCTGTCGGTGCATCTGGAACAGACCATAACGATACTAAAACACTAGGTACTCCCGCACTACTCAACGCGCGCGATAATCCAATTACCCCATCCCCAGTAATTTTCCCTCGTCCAGTATCACAAGCACTTAACACAACTAACTCAGCATTAAGTTTTAAATCTAAAATCTCTCCAGCAGTAAGTAAACCATTGTCGCTTTTATCTGACTTATTTGGACTAGGCGCCAGTGCAATACTACTATTAATACCTTGAACGTCGTCGAATATCCCGTGTGTTGCTAGATGGACAAAGCGCGCGCGGGGTAATTTTTCCAATACAGCAGCTTTCGTAGCTTCGTTACCTATCAAAGGTTTTGTGTTTAATAAATTACCAATAGCTTTTGCTTCTTTCTCTGTACCGGGGAGTGGCGCCAGTTGTTGGGGAGGGGCGCCAATTAATGGTGGTACAAATGGCATTGTGGGATTACCTACAATTAGTACATCTTGAAGGGGTGTTTTTTGTGCCTCGCGTTGTTTACGTGTTAAATCGAGTACTTGTATTGATGGGGCTGTGAGAATAGTATGCTTCTCAATTAGATATTTACCTGCTTCGTCTTGTAAGGCGCCGAATGGAACAAGGAATAAGCTTTCTTGAGGAATAAAAACAACTCTGTCGTTTTCGTTTTTTGGTAATAAGTCAGCGATTGGGTCGATTAGTAGTTTGTGCAGGCACCTTAAATTATTCTTCGTGTTAGTATTATCTTGGTTGTAGCTTACTTGGATGCCTCGGTATGAAGTACCCCTGGTGCCGATATTGTTGCGAACAGTAGTGATTAATTTTGATAAATTAGTATTTTCTTTTTGCCACAAGGGTTTGAGGTCAACTTTACGGAATTCAATATTACCTGTTGGACTAATAACCCAAATATATAATTTTGACTCTTCACCTTGCAACTTACTTTGAACTTTGAAGTCTTCAGAAATAATTGAATACTGTACCAAAGTGCTATTATGGGTTTTGGCAGTTTGTTGAATTTCTGCAATTGTTGGAGGTATAGGTAATTGTTGGACGCTGGGTGATATTTTACTTGCGAGCAACTCTACAAACGCACGTCCCCGACCGCGTTCAGCTATTTCGAGGGCTGCATTATTTTTCTGAAGGGCGATAAGGACTTGTTGTAGAGTTTGGTATGTATTACGCTGCGCGTCAGAAATCGATACTTTTTCGTTATCTTTTAGAGTGCGATTTCGCAAAGATTCTTTAACTTTTATTGCCTCGAATAGGTTATTTTCTGCTAGTTTGAGATTCCCTTGTTTGTAGTAAGTAGCACCTAGATTGTTAAGGGTATCACCCTCATCCTTACGGTTATTAATTTTTCGTATGATTTGTAAACTTTTTTGATAGTAGTCAATAGCTTTGGGGTAATCTCCTAAAGCATCGTAGGCAATACCGATATTACCTAGTGATTGACCCTCACCATAACGGTCATTAATTACGATTGCAATTTTCAAACGTCGTTGATAATAGTCAATAGCTTCGCGGTAATATCCCAGATTTTTCATTGCAACACCAAGATTACCTAGTGCTGTACTCTCTGTTCGAGGGTCATTAATTGTGATTGCGATTTTCAAAGCTTGTTTGTAGTATTCAATGGCTTTGAAGTAGTCTCCCAGATTTTTGTAGACAAGACCGAGATTACTCATTACTTTAGCCTCCATTCGAGGGTCATTAATCTCTTGTGTGATTTTCAAAGCTTGTTTATAGTAGTCAATGGCGCCTGCGTAATCTCCCAAAAAGAAATTTAAAATGCCGAGATTAGTCAGCGCTGTACCTTCCCCGTTACGGTCATCAAATTCTCGTAGTATTATCAAAGCCTGCTTATGATATTCAATAGCTCTAGAGTAGTCTCCCAAAAACTGATAGTTATTACCGATATTACCAAGTGCATTACCTTCGCCATGACGGTCTTTGATTTCGCGGTAGATAGAGAGTGCTTGTTGACAAGATTCTAACGCTGCGGTGAATTGACTTGTTTCAAACTGTTCAATACCTTGTTGTAATAATCTATCAGCCTCTCGTTTCTTAGCATCCACTGTTTGTGTTTTAACCTGTGCGCTACCTGACAATGGGAATAGTAAAGGGGTGGAAGCTGTGGCAATGAGCAACGTCAGTAACACGTGACTGAACTTGTAGATATGCATAAAATGACGCAGGAGCGAAGATAACTCTATTCTTATATTTCCGGCGCCCTCTAAGAAATGCATATTGATTAAATTTAACTATTATTTCCGTTTTTCAAGCTTGAGCTTTTCGTTTGGCGCCACTCGCTACGTCTGATAATCAAAATGAAAAATCAGCAACCGAAGAATGATATCGCCTATAAAATCCCAGCACCGCGTAATCGTTTTAGCAAAACGATACGGTTAGTATTATTTGATTAATGCAACTCTTTTTAGAATGCAGCTTCTTGCTGAAACTCGCGCGTTAAATCCAAAACAAATGCACTAATCGCACTAATACCTTTATGTAATGTGCCGTTGCTATCGCGATATCCAGAACGGCGCCAACCATTCCAACCAAGGGTTTCTCCAACTTCTCCTAAAGATGAAATAACTGAATCAGATTCCGAATTTTGCTGAAGAAGAGCAATAACAGCATCTTTTTCCTGTAAATCTTTTTCTAACCGTTCAATTTTGGACAGTAGTTGAGGTACTGTTTTCTCGATATTGGAATTAAGTACTTTGGCAGCTTGAGCATTGAAAGTATTACCCCAACTATCTTTCGTGGCACCGACAAGAGCGTTTTCCAGTTCTGTTACTCGTTGTTGTAATTGTTGGTTCTCAACATTCAAGGATTGTAAGCGCGCGATTTCTTGCTCATACGCCTCTAATTGCTCAACTAGCTTGGATACTTTCTCAGTCACGTTTTGAGCATGTTTCTGGTACGAAGCGATTTCTCTTCTAGCAGCTTCAATAGCGGCGCCTTTAATTTCCGCAAACCTAGCTTGTTCTGCTTCTGCATTTTCCAACTTATACTGCTTGATAGTTTCTGCCTTTATTTGTTCGATGTCAGCGGTGGTAAGAATTTTAGCCGAGTTTGGTCTTTCCAACCGTAATTGGTGAGATTTGAGCAAATGTTTTGCAGGTCTTCCTTGAGCAATAACATGGTCAAGCAGAACCCAAAAATCATCGTTGTTGCCAATATCGGTGATTATCCCGCAGGCGCCGTTCCATCCTGTGGACTCGTTTTGAACTACAATTCTCACTCCTAAACCCAATTCTTGTGTAGGAGGTGCCAGTTCTTGTGTAGAAATTTCTAGTGATTCAACAGGCGCCAGTTCTATTTGGACTTGTGAATCCACCACTGGCAATTGTGGAATTAACTTACTACTACTTAATACTTTGTCAGAAGATGCTTTCTTAGCTTTCTTAGCAATGAACTTCTTCACTTGTGCAGCTGTTTTCTTGCCAGTGGTAATTATTTCCTCTAACACATCCTCTGTTACGCGCGTTAATAGACGCAGTGCTGAAATCTTCCAGTGCTGAACTTTTACACGAACTAAGTGCTGTAACCTTAATGGTAATTTTTCAAACCATGCTGATATTTTCATCGCGGACTCTGCTACATAACGCGAGGCGCCAAAATCAGTAGCTAGCCATTCAGAAAAAGCTTTCTTCCCGTCTGGGCATGTAGTGACACACTGTAAGTAAAAGTTTTGTAAGGCTTTACCGTTCTCCAGCAAGCCATCAAACGTTACTCGCATGAAACCCATAAAGTTACCAAGAGTAGCTTTGGCTAATTCCTGAAGGTCATGACTATTGAACTCGCGGTAGTTGAAGTTGTAGGTTAGCTTGAGTGGAGGATTTAAATCGGCACCTGCTTTAAACTCAGTAGCAGAGGCGCTCTTAACTTCAAACTGGGTAGGTTGGCTAAAAGCAGTAGATTCATGCATAATGTAGACAGTCCTAAAAATATTGTTGGACATGAAGCGGTTTAAGCCTGAAAAACAAAACCGCTTCTCTTATTTTCTTTATATTACATTATAAGTAATACTTTAAATGCAACACTTAACAAGTTGTGATGATATTGATGGGAGGGGAGATACTAAGGAGGTATTTTGTATGGAATAGCGTGGATGCGAGTTACTTTCAGCAAAGAGTTTCCTGGGTTAGGTAAACGTATAAAAGATTACCGAGTGCTATCAAATAAATCTCTTACTGAATTGGCGGCTACAGCAGGTATAAGCGTGCCTCACTGGAATCGAATAGAAAATGAAAAAATTCAAGAGTTACCGATTGCGACATTGAGGGGAATTGAAAAAGCTTTGGGGGTAGACTTAGAAGTAAGATTTGATACCGAAACAACAAACGAAGCGTAACAGAATAAAAACTTTAGAAATATTTCCTTACGTCTAGCAGTTGCAAATAACCCAAACACATCAGCAGAAACTCTACATAAATTAGCTTTTCATCCAAATCACGAGGTTTTAATTGCCGTGATTAAACATCTAAATACAAGTGTGGAAACACTTTTAACTTTATCTAGGAAGCGCAAAGGGTTTTTTAATATCCGCGTGCACGCTATGAAAGCACTTATTCAGAAAGACCCCAAAAAAGCAGGCGCCCTTCTTGCAAAATTTGTTAGTTCAAAAGAACCAACGTCTCCACGTTTTATTTTACTGCTTCACCCATTGGCGCCAGCAGAGTTTTTGGAACAACACGCTAATTCGTTATGTTGGATAGAAAGATATGCTATTGCTCAAAATCCCAGTACACCCAAGCCTGTGCTTTCTCAACTTGCGACTGATGTTAACCGACTTGTGCGCGCGGTAGCTTTACACTCACTGTCTTGAAAAAATTGTACTCAGGCGCCTCAATACTCAACAACATCAAGTATTCGTCTTTAAACAAAACATAATTTTTAGAAATTATTATTGAAGAGCTTCTTGAGGAGGATTTGTTTCAATCCCTGAAAGGGATTATTAATAATTGTTAGTTGGATTGTTTCATGTTTAGTTGCAAGTATTCTTTGCGTTTCAATCCCTGAAAGGGATTATTAATAATTGTTAGTTCTTTACGTAGGTTTAAGCTATACGAATCTAGCGTTTCAATCCCTGAAAGGGATTATTAATAATTGTTAGTTCACTAGTTTGTTTTGGCATTGGTTAGCTGGTGTTTCAATCCCTGAAAGGGATTATTAATAATTGTTAGATTAACTAATAGTTTTCAGCAGATGTGCGTTTGCGTTTCAATCCCTGAAAGGGATTATTAATAATTGTTAGGGGTTAATTTCTCAGACTGCAAAACTCATTACTAAGTTTCAATCCCTGAAAGGGATTCGGCCGGAAGGGCCTCCGCGATCGGATCTGACGTGAGGGTGGTGCGGGACAAGCGGGCTTCAGCCTCGGTGCAAAATACGGCCGAGCCTAGGCGCGCGAGTGAGTCGCCCCAAGCGCGCGCACCTCACAGGCGAACCGCCGCCGTGGACAAGTCGGGGGCCGGGACCCTATCTGCACCGCATGACAACGCCGCCCGCCCTTTCGATCGACGAGACCCTGGCCGAACTGGTCGAGGAGTTCGACCTGCTGGGCGACTGGGAGGGGCGCATCGGCTACGTCATCGACCTTGGCAAGGGGCTGGATCCGCTGCCCGACGCCGCGCGGATCGAGGCCAACAAGGTGCCGGGCTGCGCGGCCCAGGTCTGGCTGTCCAGCCGCCGGGAGGCCGGCCGGCTGTGGTTTGACGCCGATTCCGACAGCGCCCTGTCCAAGGGCAACATCGCCCTGCTGCTGAAGCTGTACTCGGGCCGCGCCCCGGCCGAGATCCTCGGCTTCGACGCGCGCGCCGCCCTGGACCGGCTGGGCCTGCCCTCGGCCCTGACGCGCCAGCGCGCCAATGGGCTGAACAGCATGGTCGGGCGCATCCGCGAGGCGGCGGCGGCCGGCTGATACATCGACAATCGTTCGCAGGGAACATCGCGCGTGCGGGCCTCTTTCCCGGTCTCAGGACCAGGAGAAGACATCATGACGCAGACCTACGAGCAGATGGACGCGATCGCCATGCTGAAGGCTGATCACCGCAAGGTGGAGGAGATCTTCGAGGCGTTCGAGAAGGCGCGCAGCCGTGACAGAAAACAGGCGCTGGCTGAGCAGGCCTGCCTGGAGCTGAAGGTCCATACGCTGATCGAAGAGGAAATCTTCTATCCGGCCTGTCGTGGACGGATCGAGGACGATCTCGTCGATGAGGCTTATGTCGAGCACGACAGCGCCAAGACCCTCATCAATGACATCGAAGCGGGCGGTCCCGAGGACGACTTCTACGACGCCAAGGTCAAGGTGCTGTCAGAACTGATCGAACACCACGTCGAGGAAGAGGAAAAGCGGGTCGAGGGCATGTTCAGCCAGGCGCGAGCGGCAGGCCTGGATATGGACGCGCTGGCGGATCGGATGCGCGAACGGCGCCGGGCTGCGATGGAGGAGTTTCAAACCGGCAAGCCCGCGCAGACCCTCACGATGCAGGGTGACGACACCGAACAGGCGCAGGCGCAGTCAGACGAGGCCGGAACCGTGGCGCGCTAGCGCGCCATAGTGCTCGGCCAGGGCGTCCAGCGCCCTGGCGAGTGCGAACCGGCCTTGGCGACGGCGCAGCCCGAGTCCGCGCTCGGCGACGCCGAGGGCCGTGCCGCGCACGCAGATCCAGTCCAAGGCAGCGCGATGCGCGGGCCCGACGGCGGCGAGTGCCTGCACCACGCGACGGGCGGCGGCGAGCGCCGGGTCGGTAGGCTCGCCGCGCGTTCGGCCACCTGCGCCTGAGCGGGGCAAGGCATCCCAGCGCATCGTCAGCGACGGGCCGGCCTGGGCCCGCTCGGCGTCCAGGGTCAACCGCGCGCCGGCCGCCGCCTGCGTCGCCGTCAGCAGGGGCGCTCCCGTCGGGTCGCGTCGCGCGGCCAACCATGCGACCGGCGACTGTCCGAGATTTGCGCGCCGCCGCACCATGACGCCGCCGGGCTCGATCACCACTCGCGAGCCTTCGACCAGGCCCGGCCGTCCCGCTCGTTCAGTTAAGGCGCGAGGTGCGGCTTGGCGGGCCGCAGCCGCACGCGATAGTCGTCGCCGCACGGATCGAGCCAGGCGCCGGGGCGCTCCAGAAGACCGCGCGCCCTCTCGGCCAGCCGGCTCAAGCCAACAACTCGCGCACCGGGCTGGCCGAGGGCCAGATCAGGGTTTCGCCAAGCTGTTCGACCGCCCGATCGAAGTCCGGCTCGTCGCGGCGGTCCTCGACCCAGCGACAGGCGGCGCCCGCGCGCGGTTGACGCGAAAGACATGGCCCACGCGCTCCAGTGTCCACCCGTACGTCACGTGGACAAGATAGATGGCGACCCGACGGGCATGGCAGGCGACAGGCTCGGCCCGCCCGCGCACCATCATCCGTTCGGCAGGGACGCCGAAGGCGGCGGCGACCAGATGCACCGCCAGATCAGCCTTGATCCGATCGGCCTGGCCCACTGGCACGAGATAGGCTTCCTGCATGTCCCCAAACTCCTCTGACTGCATGCGACCAGCCTAAGGCCGTCACGTGTTGAGATAGGAATATATCCCCATTCAACGTCAGAGTCGGTCGCGGCGTCGCCCTGAGGTTGCGAGCCGCTGTGGGAAGCCGGAGGCGGCGAAAATATTTTGGCTTGAGCGAATCGGGACTCTCGACGGCGATTCGCAAATCAGCCTACGATTCGTCTCAATTAGGGACGTTAACCCTTCTTAAGGTTTTGAGAGATTAACGTCCAAACAAGGTTACCGCTCGGCTTACGGGCGGATCCACCGTCAAGCTTTGCCTGGAGGGGCATGAATGCGCGTTCTGCTTATCGAAGACGATCACGCGACCGCGCAAAGCATCGAGCTGATGCTGAAGTCGGAAAGTTTCAACGTCTATACGACGGACCTGGGTGAAGAAGGCATCGATCTGGGCAAGATCTATGACTACGACCTGATCCTTCTGGACCTGAACCTGCCAGACATGAGCGGCCTCGAGGTCCTGCGTCAGCTGCGCGTGGGCAAGGTCAATACGCCGGTGATGATCCTGTCCGGAAGCCACGAGATCGAAAGCAAGGTCAAGACGTTCGGCGGCGGCGCCGACGACTATCTGACCAAGCCCTTCCACAAGGACGAGCTGATCGCCCGCGTCCACGCCGTGGTGCGTCGCTCCAAGGGGCACGCCCAGGCCATCATCCACACCGGCGAGATCGCCGTGAACCTGGACGCCAAGACGGTGGAGGTGGACGGCCACCGCGTGCACCTGACCGGCAAGGAATATCAGATGCTGGAGCTGCTTTCGCTCCGCAAGGGCACGACCCTGACCAAGGAAATGTTCCTGAACCACCTGTACGGCGGCATGGACGAGCCTGAGCTGAAGATCATCGACGTCTCTAATTACTGGCCATGAGAAAGCAGCTTTGTGTACTATGGCCAGCAACAACTGCTATGGCTTGATTGGGTGTGCTGTGTGATTGGGAAGTCAGTAGCATGTTGGCGAGCCTCGCCCGTGTCTGAGACACAGGATGGCCCATTGTGAGCTGCATGGTCTCACAACCCACCGCTTGCATGTGCCGTTTTTGGTCGAGCAGTATTGCAGTACATAACAGCATTGGCGCTTTGCAGAATAGTACCCGAGGCACCGATGGTGCCCTGCAAAGTAAGTCAAAAAGCATGCATTGTCTCAAACAGCCGTTGCCGGCACAGCTGATAACTGGCATTGCAACAAGCAGCTCCAGTCGCTTGATCATGATCTCATCAACCTCGAGGTTGTCAAAGAGCTCTTTGACAATAATACTGCGTTGCCCTTAAGGCAAGCTTGCACTAGCACTGTTCATGCACACTAACCGCCGCGGTATGTGCGGACCACACACTGCAGGCTAGTCGCACGGTGTTCGTCCAGGACTTCACTTCGCGACTAGCCTGCAGGAGACCAAGAACCTCACACGATCGCTGCTGGAGGAGTGTGAAGAGGGGGCCTTTGACATGGCTGAGACTGTGACGGTCGAGGTCACACACGTGTTCTTGACAGAGTTCAGGAGCATGGTGAACGGCGAGGTGGACTACCTGTCTAAGCCGCTGCTGTTTGGTGGGCTGAGAGATGTGCCAGCTGCTGTTCCCAAGGACAGGGGCGAGATGCTAGACCTTGGCGGCAGCGAGGTGCAGCAGGTGACCTGGCCGGTGGCTGGTGTGTTCTTTGCAGATCCTTTTACAGGGGAGAGCGCTGCAGACGTGATCAGCAGCATGAAGCCGTTGACCAGCGCAACCCTGGCGCTGATGTGCACAGCAAATGAGGTCACTTGTTGATTGACTGCTTGGTCGTACTGTCGACCCATGTACATCAGCATGGCCGTGCAGTTGCAGTCTGCTAGTGCTTGCAAGGCGTGCGTGATGCTTGCGGGACTACCACTGCAAAGTGGCTAGCTGATTGTCATACTATGCCAGGGTGCTACCATACAGCAGCTGTATGGTAGCACCCTTTGTGTGGCCCACCGGTGGAGGACAGCAACATGACAGTGTAGCATGTGCTGTGGCCACATGGGTGGAGGACAGGCGCATGATGATCTGGGTGCTGTACAGTAGGTCGGCAGGCTAAGCTTGGCACAGCCTGAAGGCGCGATGACTGGGTAAAGAGACAGATGCCTAGCTAACCAGCCCTTCCTCCGCCCCGATGATACCCACAACAATTCCAGTGCGTAGCGAAATTGAACGAATTCTCCCGGTCTCCGATTCAGCAGCCGATGCACGCAATAATAGTGAAAGAAGTCATGCTTGGTGAAAAATCCAGCCATGATAAGGAATGAATTATTACGTGAAACTCAAATACTCATCGTCTTTCACTGCTGAAACTGCCGGGTGAAAATTCGGGCGCTTTCACTGGCGCTGAAGTTTTCAGTAGCAGCAGTATTCAGCAGTGAATAATGCTGAATTATTGATTGGTGACACTGAGTGTGCTACCCTTTTCAGCAGTCTCAGCGCCTTTCAGCGACTTGAAGCAGCTTTCACCGCACAACATTCAGCACTGAATGTTGCTGAATGTGCCAGCTCCCAGTGGCTGAATCTTGCTGAACCAGGGGGGCTGGCTCATAGTGACGGGCACGGCTGCACATGAGACGGAAAGCCAGCAATCTAGAACACCTGATGGGTGAGGTTGACAGTGATAGGCCTCCAACACCGAAGTCATAAGCAGCCATCACAGTCTGTGACAGCTGCGGCAGTGCATGGAAGAACACCGTACACAGCAGGCATCCTTTTACATAAGACAAGGCTGCGTATGGTCCAACCAACGGCGCTGCATTGCTGTCAGATCTGTAACCCCTCTTCTTGTTTGCATCACTGCTTGATCTAGATCTGCAGTCTAGGCTGCAGTGCCACCTCACAACATTTGGCATGAGAGCAAACACTAACTGGGCGACCAGCAGACGGCCTGCTGGGATGTATTGCATTGAACAACAGCACTACAAGCAAAAACCAGCATGAGAACTCCTGTAGCAACTTCCAATCGTCAATCAATCATTGTTGAAAGCAGCAGCGCTACTGCTCTCCCATCAAGTGCCTGCATGCCTCCATGATGGTCAGTGCCGCCCCTTGAGGCACTTTCAGGCGGCATAGTCCTGACGCGTCATCAGCGCCAACACGCCTACGCTGCTGACCAGCTCCGCCTCGAACAGAGTAGCATACTCGCCTAGGCCCAATCCATCAACAGATCAGACACAGACATGCCAGACACACCTGCTGCTGCTGCTGCTGGTGCTGCTGGTGCAGCTGCAGCTGCTGCTGCTGGTGCTGCTGGTGCAGCAGCAGCTGGTGCTGGTGCTGTTCCGTTGCGCATTGGGGCATCAGCTTGAGGCAGTTGGACATATGTGTGCCTGTGCTGATGACTGTGTTTTGTTTCCTGCTGCCGCTGCCACTGCTGCTGCTGCTGCTGCTGCTGCTGCTGGCCGAACTGCAAGCTGCTGACTGCACTTCCGTCCCAGTCAAAGTGGTAGCTGCCTGTGCTGTCTCTGCAGCATCCAAAGCACTCAGACACAGCCGCACACGCCGTATAGTGCGCATGCAGAGTGTCGGCTGACGCAACACGTGGCAACCAACAAACTCACACTCATCACTCAATGGCCAACTGCCTTGCTTACCAAACCAGTACCAGCACTGACTTGAAGTCGCTTCCTCAGCCAACATGTGTCTGTCCACAGCAGCGAGGGCGGCCTGCAGCTGCGCCTTTTGCACCCGCCACTGTCTCTCCTGCTGCTCCCATTGCTGCTGCTGTTTTGCTAAGGTGTGCTTGTTATGATCATGGCTGCTCATGCTGGTCATGTGGTGCTGTGCGTGTGAACTTTCATTCTGCTGCTGGTGCTGTGACAGCTACTGCTGCTGCTGTTGCCCCTCGTCCTGCTGTACATGCATGAACAGTACATGGCCGCCGTAGCGGCTGTTGGCCTTGCCTGGTACAATGTTCAGAATGGATTCTAGTCTAGGTTGTTATTCTGCTGTCAGCAGACATGCATGCCATGACTGCACAAACCAGCTGCTTGCAAGGCATGCTACGCATCATCCCTGCAGCATTGCAGCAAAGCAAACGTACTGTGCGCGCATGCCAACAGTGGGTGCCAGCTTGGCGTACGCTGCCGCAGGAGCTTCTGCCGTGCCATGCACTGTACTGGCATCATGCCATCGCGCTAGCTGCTTGCAGGCCATGCAGCATGCGTCTCACCGTGTTGACCAGCGGCCCCTTCTTTGCGCTGCTGCTTAATTCTCCACGGCTGGCCATGTTGCCTGCTGCACATGCACATGTACACGTCCGTGAGCTGCTCACGCATGGTGCAGAGACATGATACGCGCTGCTCATAAAGTGTGTTGCTCAACATGTTCACATGGACAGGCAATACATGGTGCGTGGCTGCTCAAGCATGCTGCAGGAGTGAACTGCAACAAATCTAACAAGAAATGTGGGGGACAGGACATGTTGCATATATGCAACAGGATCTTGTGCAGCATGCCGCTCAACTTAGTGACTGGGATTCTGCAGGCAGATGCCTGACTGATCACCTGCCTGCCTACACGCCTGCCTGATGTTCGAACTGATAGATCAGCATGCAAGTGCTGCGGCATATGCTACGGTATGCAGCGCAATCGTGCTATGCTCCTGCATGTGTCCGGGACCTGCTAACCGTCAAAGGGATGAATGCCAACGGCTGCTTGCTCAAGGTATGAAAGTGGTACTCGTCCAATACATGTTGAAAGTCAGAAGGCACACGCAAGGTGTGTTGGAGATGTCGTAGCAAGGTGAGGGGGTGAACGCCGGTGCCGACAGCCTAGTTTGACATGTAGCACAAACCGACGACGCCCGACGCCTTTCGATCGATAACACGTAAAGCAGCACACAATGTCAACAGCATGGCTGATTGAAACTATATCTAGCCTGCAGCGGAGCATGGGTCCCGTCGGTTGTGACATGTCTCTACAATTCTGCATGTGCCATGCATGGACGTGCATGATTGCCGCAAGTTTGTCTGTCACGCGCACCACATGCTCTCACCGCCATAAAGTTAAGGTCATGAAGGGGCATACCTAGCCGGTAAGCTACAAAGATCACGACATGTACTCCTATAGCAGTGCAGCCAGCACCAACAGCAGGCTGTCACGAGAAACATTGGAGTGATAGGCGTGATAGCATAAGCAGGCCCAGGTTGCATCACTGCACACCGTTTGCATCAGATAGCTACTGTGTTCCCTTCAGCTGCCTGCATGCCTCCATGATGGTCAGTGCCGCCCCCTTAGGCACTTTCAGGTCGGCATAGTCCTGCCGCGTCATCAGCGCCAACACGCCTACTGTGGTCACCATCTCCGCCTCAAACAGGTGGCTCAGTGAGGGGAAGCCCAGCTGACCCAACAGCACAGACACAGGCATAGACGCAAGCCCTGATGCTGCACCTGCCGCACCGCCAGACACTGCTGCTGCAGCTGCGTTTGGCTGTGAGTTGTCCTGCAAGGCACCACTGGTTGCAGCGCTGCCAGGTGGTGCTGCTGCACTGTTTGTTGTGCCTTGAGGCCCCTCCTCTGCTGACTCAGCAGCAGCAGCAGCAGCAGCAGCGCCTGCTGTGTGGCTGCTGCTGCCAACCTGCGGCAGCACCAGCAGGGCACTGCCCACGCTGCCACACCTGACAACAGCTGCTGCTGTTGCTGCTGCACCAGGCAGTGACATATGCCCTGCTGTCTGGTGCTGGTGCTGCTCAGATGTCGCTCCATTAGCTGCTGATGCTGCAGCAGCAGCGAAGGGGCTGGGGTTGCTGGTTGCTGCTGCTGCTGCCGGCGGGGGTGGTGCCGCACCTAAGCTCGACACCACCTCCTGCTGCTGCTGCTCGACCTTCACTTGCACAGGTGGTTGTGCAGCGCCCATCCTTGCGGCTGCCAGCGCTGCTGCTGCGTACGCTGGCAGCTGGCATACATCCGGCTGCTGCTGCTGCTGCTGCTGCTGCTGAGGCTCCTGCTTCACAGTGGGGGTGCCACCTGGCAGTACAGCAGCTGCTGCTACAGGAACTGCTGCTGCTGCTGCTGGTGGTGGTGCGCTTCTCACAGCAGTCAGTGTGATGGTGTGGCTGCCGCTGCTGTCTGCTGCTGCTGCCATGGCTGTGATGCTGCTGCCATCCAGCTGCTGCAGCACAGACAGCAG
>NZ_JBXXZH010000127.1:0-26045 GCF_059640475.1 Calothrix sp. CBUCES-K 9914 | reverse complement strand
ATCAGTCTTTAGTTCTTTTAGTAGGTCTAAAACCGGAAGATGATAACAAAGTTGGTATTCGTGTACAATTGCGTCCGAGTTTAGGAGAAGATTATTTGCCACCTAATATTAACCTAGCTTTACTTTCTTCTTCAGGTGAGACAAAACAGGAAGTTGAATCAACAACTGTAGATAACTATATTCAACTCAAACGTTGGAAATCAAAACCGGGAACAAAGTTTACTATAAAAATAACTCTCAATGATTTAAGTCTGACAGAAGATTTTTTAGTCTAATTAATGTTCAGTAAATAATCATGACAAACTTAATTACGCTAAATCTCGGAAAAGGAGATTTAAAACATGGCTTCCCTGAAGTGACAGCGTATTTGTGGATAGCAGGCACATTAGAGATGAAATTTACAGGGAGTCTACCTGCTCTTCCTGAACTTGCAGAAATATACGCGCGCTGGCAATTCCTTTACAGAGACTTATACCAACGTTTTAATTGGCGAGTTCGTGAAGATGATGATGATTTTGAAATTGATGAGACAGATACTACCAACGTTGCTTATACAAACTTTGGTCAGTTGTGTCAAAAATTAAAAATAGAAATTAATCAATTGTTGAACTCAGAGCAGTTTCGCACAATTGACCAGCAATTACGCACACAGTTACAGACGGATGAAGAAATTCAAGTGGTAATTGAAACCAACGATGAATTGCTTCAAAGACTTCCTTGGCATTTATGGAACTTCTTTAATGATTATCCAAAAGCGGAAATAGCCTTAAGCTCTCTAGAATATAGGCGCCCAACAAAGTCACTACCAAGAACACCTAGAGATCAAGTCAGAATTTTAGCAATTTGTGGGAATCCGCAAAGTCATGACAGCTTTGGCAATTCGGTTCAAATTAATACCGAGTCAGACTTAGAATCGCTAAGAAAATTACCAGATACTGAACTCAAAATTTTAGTTGAGCCACAATTAGAAGAGTTAAATAAATATCTTTGGGAATACTCTTGGGATGTACTGTTTTTTGCTGGTCACAGTTCTAGCAAAGAAAAAGGTATAATTAAGCTCAATAAAACTGATTATTTAACGATTGACCAATTAAATCATGGTTTAAGAAAAGCAATTAGGCAGGGTTTGCAGTTAGCAATATTCAATTCTTGTGATAGCTTGGGTCTCGCGCGCGATTTAGCTTCTTTACATATATCTCAAGTCATTGTGATGCGCGAACCTGTGCCTGACCGCGTAGCGCAAGAGTTTCTAAAACACTTTCTAGAAGCTTTCGCTCTAGGAACATCTTTATCACGCGCGGTACGTTCAGCACGAGAAAGACTTCAAGGTTTAGAAAAAGAGTTTCACTGTGCAACTTGGCTACCAGTAATTTACCCAAACCCAGCAGTTGTACCACCCACTTGGCAAGACTTGGGACGCTGGCAAACTTCGCGTTGTCCCTACCGTGGGTTATTTGCCTTCCAAAAAGAGGATGCACCATTTTTCTTTGGACGAGAAGCTTTTACAAAACAATTAGTGGAAGTTGTCCAAAAAGAACCTTTGGTGACAGTGCTTGGTTCTTCTGGTAGTGGTAAATCTTCGGTTGTGTTTGCTGGTTTAGTCCCTGTACTAGAATCTCAAGGAAACTGGCGCCTAGCAGATTTTCGTCCCGGAGAGCGTCCTTTCCATGCTTTAGCTGCGGCACTAATTCCTCATTTAGAACCGCAACTGCACTCAAGTATCAACCGACTACAGGCAACTAGAAAGCTTGCGTCGGACTTACGTAATGAAACAGATGCTTTGCGTGATGTTATTGAAGAGATTGTTAGGCAAAATAATGGTATTCGTATACTACTGGTAGCAGACCAGTTTGAGGAATTATATACTCTTTGTAAAGCCGAAGAACGCCAGTGTTTTTTGGAAAGACTGCTCACCGTGGTAAGTGCAGTTAATCACCATACCCCTCATTTTAGTCTCGTCCTAACTCTGCGTGCTGACTTTCTCGAATCTGCCCTGTCTGACCGTGCTTTTGCTGATGTAATGCGTTACGGCGACCAAATGCTTGGACCAATGAACCGTCAAGAATTGGAACAAGCCATTGAAAAACCTGCTGCAATATTGGGAGTAACTATTGAGTCTGGGTTGACGAAACGTTTATTAGATGACGTTGTTAACCAACCAGGTCAACTTCCTTTATTAGAGTTTGCCCTCACCCAACTATGGGATAAACAAAGCGGCGCCCAATTAACAAACGCTGCTTACGATGAAATTGGATATGTCAAAAATGGGAATGTAGAAATTCGCGGTGTTAAAGCAGCTTTGGCTAACTACGCCGAAGATGTGTACAAAAAACTCAACGAAGAGGAAAAAGAAAGGGCACGGCAGATTTTCATTCAACTAGTACATCCGGGAGAAGGAACACCAGATACTCGACGCATAGCTACCCGTCAGGAAGTTGGGGAAGAAAACTGGGATTTAGTAACACACCTAGCAAACAAACGCTTAGTAATTACTAATACTCGCTTATTTATCAATAACAGTGGTCAGCCAATCGAAGAAGAAACCGTCGAAATTGTCCATGAGGCAATGATTTCAGGATGGTTTCGACTACAAATGTGGCTGGATTTAAATAGAGATTTCCGTATTTGGCAAGAACGAATGCGTACCTCAATGCGTCTGTGGAAAGATGCAGGACAGGATGAAGGCGCCTTGTTGCAAGGCGTGGTTTTGACGACAGCTGAAGCTTGGCTAAAAGAGCGACCCCAAGAAATAAGCTCAGATGGAAAATATTTTATTAAGCGAAGCGTCCAAGTACGTGACCGTAAAAGGCGCCGTACAATCTACGGTTTAACAGGTTTTTCAGCAATTGTTACATTTCTTTTTGGAGTCGCTGGGGTTGCAGCCATCGGTCAAGCAAATGAAAAAATTAATACCCAGACTGCATTATCGCAATCAAAATTTGCCTTAAATCAACGACTTGATGCCCTCACACAAGGTATAAAAGCTGTCAAAGAAATGCAACAATTGCAAAAATTCTTTGTTGCCAACAATAATACTCGAATGCAAGTAGCAAGTGCGTTACCAGAATTAGTATACGGGGTTAAAGAGCTTAATCGTTTTGACGGACATTCCAAAAAGGTTGAAGGTGTCAGTTTCAGCCCAGATGGTCAGTTGGTTGCTTCAGCAAGCGAAGACCAAACTGTAAAAATTTGGAACCGGAATGGTTTATTGCTAGAAACTTTATCAGGACATAAAAATTGGGTAAATAAAATTGCTTTTAGTCCAGATGGTAAACTTCTTGCCACAGCTAGTTCAGACAAAACAGTTAAACTTTGGCGCCTCTCTTGTATTTCCACAAAAGATAATAACTGTATAAAAGTCAATACACAATTATTAAAAACTCTCGACAAAAAAAGTAATGGACATAGCGAGTGGGTTACAGATGTAAGTTTTAGTCCAGATGGAAACACTTTCGCAACAGCTAGTCAAGATAGTACTATCAAAATTTGGAACCGAGAAGGTATTTTACAAAAAACTATTTCTGTGCAAATAACCAACTCAAATCAAAGTGATAATGAAAATAGTGGGTTTTGGAGTGTAGCTTTTAGTCCCGATGGTACAATTATTGCTGGCGCTCACGAAGACAGCACAGTCAAACTATTTAACATCAATGGGAATCCACTCCTAACTCTTAAAGAACATAAAAATCGTGTTAGAGACGTAAGTTTTAGTCCTGATGGTAAACTGATTGTTTCTGGTAGCGATGATAATACCGCGATTATTTGGCAGCGAGATGGTAAGTTTTTAAAAAAACTAGAAGGACATAAAGGACATGTAAACAGGGTAAATTTTAGTCCTGATAGTAAGTTGATTGCGACTGTGAGTGATGGGGATAGCGAAAACGTAAAACTTTGGGCAATTGATGGAACTATACTTACAACTTTTAACGGACATCGGGACAGGGTTAAAGATGTAAGTTTTAGCCCAGATGGTAAGATAATTGCTACAGCAAGTTGGGACAACACTATTCGGCTCTGGAATTTAGTCGGATTATTTCCCAAAACCCTAGAAGGACATAAAAATCGGGTTATGGATGTAGCTTGGGCGCCTGATGGTCAAATAGCTACAGCTTCTTGGGATAAAACCGTTTTATTTTGGAACCTTGATGGCACCAAAGGAAACACGCTTAAACATAACGACCAGGTAAATGGGGTAAGTTTTAGTCCCGATGGTCAGCTTGTTGCCACGGTTGGTTCTGGTAACAATATTACTCTTTGGCGCCGTGATGGTACTTTATTCAAATCTTGGAAAGGACATAACGATTATATTAGGGCTTCGGCATGGGCGCCGGATAGTCAAATTCTGGTTACAGTAGGTGGGGAAAAAGACCGCACTGCTAAACTTTGGAGTCGAGAAGGTCAGCTACTCAAAACCCTCTCTGGACATAAAGATGGAGTTTATGGTGTTAGTTTTAGTCCAGATGGTACAACAATAGCCACTTCTAGCAAAGACAACACTGTTAAACTTTGGAGTCGAGAAGGTGAGCTACTTAAAACCCTTTCCGGACACACTGGTTGGATATGGAATGTAGCTTTTAGCCCTGACAGTCAATTTATTGCCTCAGCGAGTGAAGATAATACTGTGAAGCTGTGGCGCCGAGATGGTACTTTATATAAAACATTAAAAGGTCATACAGCCAGAGTATCTGATGTAACTTTCAGTCCAGATGGTAAGCTAATTGTTACAGGTAGCTCTGATGCGACTATTAAATTTTGGAATCTAGATGGTTTATTACTTGCCACCCTTGAAGAGCATAAAGACCGGGTAATGTCAGTTAGTTTCAGCCCAGATGGTAAAACCCTTGCCTCAACCAGTGTTGATGGAGCGGTAAAACTATGGAACCTCAAAGACGTTAAATTAACTTCTAACCTCAATGATTTACTCACACAAAGTTGTGATTGGGCAAGTGATTATCTTAGAACTAACCAAAAGGTAGAGAGGAGCGAGCGGAATCTTTGCTCTTGATAATGTTCTTGATAACTTTTGTAACGGTTAAGGAGATTATCTTGATACAAACAAAACTAGAAATGCCCTGCGTCGGTACAGTAACCGTTCAAGGAAATTTTCCTAATAACCGTTTACCGATAGGATATATTCACGAATTTTTCGGCACAGTTGAACCCCCACAACAGTTCGCCAACTTTATAGACTTTTCGTTCTGTCTTCCTGGTTATGGGAACGCAATACTTTCTAACGAAGCCCAAGGTCATGATTTGACGTGGGAGATGTGTGGTAAGTATATTGCCGAAATCTTGTCTGTGATTAACAAACCTGTAACTCTTGTTGGTAACTCGAAGGGAGTTATGGTAGCAATTTATGCAACCCTCAACATTCCTCACTTAATAAAAAAATTAATTTTTTACCGAGTGCCAACATTTGCCGAAGAACGTACTTACATAAAAAATAAATATGCAAACATCGCTGCCTCAATTTTAGGAGAGCAAGAATTTCAGAAATTTCTTGACTCCATACAAGATAAAACGCATCCCGATGTCCTGCAAGTAATAAAAAGTTCAGGATGGAAAAAGGCAAAAAAACTTTATCAGGGTGCTTCTCTATCTGATTTAAACCCATTAATTTTAGAAAAGATTAGACAACCAGTAGATTTTATTGAATACACATTTGATAAATTTCATCCAAAATCTGCGCGCGATTCACTTTTTTCATTACTAATTAACTCCGCTAATAAAAGAATTATTCCCATTCATAAACTAGTGTAGGTAGAAAGCTATAAAATGTAATTACTAAATATAATTACTCAATAATAATGATTACAGCTACCAAGCCAAAATTAACAGTACCTGCCCCGCACGTTGCTCCGGTGTTTGGACGCATTGCTCAAACTCTAAATTTTGTTAGTGACTCTGTTGGTGTATCGAGTCAATTATTCACCCTACGAAGCCTGCTGAATTTCTGAACGTAGTTCCCTCAATACCTCTTCTCCATCAAATACGTCACCACGATCTGAGTGTTCAATTCCAATAGCAATTTCCTTTCGGAGTTCCTCTAATCGCTGTAAACGCTCGATTTCGCGTTCTTCTAAAAGCTTTAAAGCAGCACGAACCACATCAGAAGCAGAAGAGTACCTGCCTCTGTTGAGTGTTGATTGGACAAACTGCTCCTGTTCTGGTGTTAAAGATATATTCATAGCATGTTATATATATGGAATACAGGCTGCCACCCATAGAATTATAGCAAAAATAGTGGCGTTGCTAAATCCAGGTATAAAAATTTCCTTAATCTTAAGCAAAAGTCTCAGTAGAAGGGCATTCACTGGGTGGTGACTAAATAAAAGGTTGGATTTAACGCGAATTGAATTAAGGTGTCGGTAGTGTACATGGTAACGTGCGCCAAATGTCAATTTGACAAATTAAGCAATTTCCAAAAATGTTAATTAAGCCCTGATAACAACTACAGAACGTCCTTTTTTAGTTGTCACGGTCTTAGTTTGTAAGCGGTCGAGAAAAGCAGGTGCATTTTTGCGTCTGTCAAAAACGAACAACCAACCATAATCTGCTTTGATTCTTTCTAAATAAGCTTCTAATTGCTTTAACCCTTGTTCTTCTGGGTCTTTAACTTTATCTCTCCAAACTTTGATTTCAATTCCGAGTGTTACTTTTTTATATTTTAAGCACAAATCCATGCGACCGGAGCCAATTGCATATTCTCGCTCTAAAGTTCCGCCCCCATTTACAACGCGATGCAAAAATGACATTAATACGATGTGGGGTGCAATCTCATGGTATGATGTAGTGCCAAGTAAAGGTTCTCCATGCTGGCGCCAAAAGTCAATAAATGCTTCTAATAAAATATCAACATCTAATTCGCCTGACTGAGTTAACCAAGTCGGTGCAATAGTAGGCAAACTTGCCATTGCTGTTCCCGTTAATTCTCGTGGTAAGACTTCACGATAAATCGGGTTAGCAATTATCAATCCTCCTTGCGGGTTCATTTTACATAAACCTAAGTCTATAACAAATTGAATATCGTCACTCGGCACGTTTCCTAATTCTAAACCTGCCAACATTGGTTCAATTATTGCTTTTACTCTTGTTTCGGTAAGTATTTTCGCAAGCGAGTCGAGGTGAGTATCTTTACGTGAAATTAGTATTTCTTTTGCTTTATGAATATGTTCTACTGTAATTGTTACGGATGTATCTGTGACTAATTCTTCAACTATTTCTTTCGCTAAGGCATTGACTAACCAAGGTTGTCCAAAAGTTAAATTATAAGCCATTTGTACGGCTTCAGAGGTAAAAGCTTGTCCTGTATCATCCGTATGCTGTCCATATAATTGTGCTACCTCATCCGCATTAAAATCTCTCATTGTTAAAGAGCGGTCTTTTATATTAAATGGACTCGCTGTATTTAACCTCTCGCTACCACCCGAAGCCACTTTATAATCTCGTACATCTCGTAAACCTACTAACGCAACACTGACGGGAAAATTTGTCGGACGACCACGATAGCCATCGCGCAATTGTCGTAGAATACTAATTAAAGTGTCGTCTGTTAGTGAATCGATTTCGTCAATAAACAGTACTAATGGTCGAGGCGATACTTGTGCCCAAGCTTGCAAAGCTGCTTGAATTCTTCGTCCTGGCTGTGCAGTATCCCAAGACTCGTGCAAGCGCAAATCTTCGGGTAAATCAAATTTTGTGCTAGCTTGCCATGAGTCAAGAATAGTTATTTCTGCCATCGCCACTTCATGACTAAAAGGGGCGCCGAGTTCCACTGACACCAGCGCTGCTGTATAACGTCCGCTAAGAGTTAGTTGCTTGGCTAGTGCCAACATTGCTGTCGTTTTACCCGTTTGACGTGGTGCGTGGATAACAAAATAGCTTTCTTGTTCAATTAACCGCGACAAATTAGGCAACCTTGTGGTCGCTGGTAGCATGTAGTGTTTGTTGGGGTTACACGGGCCTGAGATGTTGAACCAGCGAGCCATGACAATCTTAGCCAGATTAATTTCAATGCTCTCCAGTGTAGCGCATAATCTATAAATTAATACTGCTAGTTTGACTAACTGTTACCTTAACTATAATTAAATTAACATCCTCTATATTTATTACACTTTAAATCAATTAAGGAAATATAATGTCAAATGAGCAGTTATCCCATGAAGAATTCAAGGATGAAAGTGAGTTGGCTTTGGGGCAAGAAATAGCAGTTCTTCGCTCTCGCATTAGTATAAACCCAGATGATGCCAAAGCTCATAATGATTTAGCGTGGGCTTTTTATTAAAAAGGTCAATTAGCATCAACAGTAGCTGAGTTAGAAGAAGTGCTGAGAATTAATCCCGACAATCTAGATGTTCGATTTTCTATCGCGTGGGTTTTAAAAGAGCTAGGTCAGTTAGAAGAAGCAATTACAAAATGTAAGGAAGTAATTGAGATTAATCCAAAACATCCTAGGATTCACATTACATTAGCCTTAGCCTTAGAAAAGCAAAACAAGTTTCAAGAGTCAATGGAGCAATATGAGATAGGTATTAACATTGACCCAGATTGCGCCTGTAACTATATATCATTGGGGGTACTTCTTTTAGAACTTGGTCATATAGACAAGGGACGTTATAACTTAAAAAAAGCAAAGGAAATATATCATAATCAGGGTGATGATTCTGGAGTTAAAAGTGTTGATTTAATTGCAGCGTCTTACGATGATATAAGTATAAAACTAATTAATAAATATTGTAAGGATAGGCGCCCTCTGAGCGGTTACTGAAAGTGCAGAAATTCATCTTTATCAATGATTCCTTCTCGCTGTAACATTTCAGCAAATGGCTTGAAGGAAGAAGTTGTTCCATCATTAGTAAGCCGTTGCAATACATCCACTGCTTTAACATCATCTGCAAAGCGTTCAATAATAGTAGATTCTCTGGCATTATCTATAAATTGTTCAATATCTTTTATTTCTTGCTCTAGTTGTTTTAACCTTTGACGTAAAGGCTGAATTTCAATTCCTAATTGTTCTAATTTTATTTCAAGCTCTTGCTTAGTGGCTCGTGCATTTAGTAATAATTGCCGTGTACTTTGGAACTAATCGCCAATATGAACATATGGCACATCATGAAATTCTCATGGGCAAGCGTTATCAAGACTGGATAGAAGATATTTTTACACGAAAGTACTTACCTGATGATTTTTCGCTATACTTACATCGACCTACTGCTACTGACCCATCACTGGCGCCTCCAGGTTGTGATTGTTTTTATGTATTGGCGCCTGTACCTCATTTAGGTGGCAATGTCGATTGGAAGACAACGGTAAAACCTTTCCGTAATAGGATAATTAAATATCTCGAAGAAAAATATTTACCTTTCTGAACGTAGTTCCCTCAATACCTCTTCTCCATCAAATACGTCACCACGATCTGAGTGTTCAATTCCAATAGCAATTTCCTTTCGGAGTTCCTCTAATCGCTGTAAACGCTCGATTTCGCGTTCTTCTAAAAGCTTTAAAGCAGCACGAACCACATCAGAAGCAGAAGAGTACCTGCCTCTGTTGAGTGTTGATTGGACAAACTGCTCCTGTTCTGGTGTTAAAGATATATTCATAGCATGTTATATATATATGGAATACAGGCTGCCACCTATATAATAATAGCAAAAATAATGGCGTTGCTAAATCCAGGTATAAAAACCTCCTTAATCTTAAGCAAAAGTCTCAGTAAAAGGGCATTCACTGGGTAGTGACCAAATAAAAGGTTGGATTTAACGTGAATTGAATCAAGGTGTAGGTACAAGTAATCGATGAATATTGTAGTGATAGGCGCCGGTTTTGGTGGAATAGCCACAGCGATACGTTTACAAGCGCATGGGCATCAAGTAACGTTGATTGATAAGCGCGATAAATTAGGGGGACGTGCTTATGTTTATGAACAAGACGGATTTAAATTTGATGCAGGTCCTACTATTATTACGGCGCCGTGGTTAATTGAGGAACTGTTTGATGTGTCGGGTAAACCGATGGAAAATTACGTCAAGCTTGTACAACTCAACCCGTTCTATAATATTCGTTTTGAAGATGGTTCTATTTTTCACTACAATAATGACCATGATTATTTAATTGAACAAATCCGCGCGTTTAACCCGAATGATGTTGCTGGTTACGAACGTTTTTATCAAGCTAGTCAAGCTGTTTTTAATAAGGGTTTGCCTTTAATGACTAAGCCGTTCGGTAGTATTACTGATATGGTAAAAGTGGCGCCTGATATGGTGGAGTTACAGTCATTTAAATCAGTAGCTGGGTTTGTTAATCAATACATTAAAGATGAACGACTACGACAGGTATTTAGCTTTCATCCATTGTTAATTGGTGGCAACCCGTTTCAGAGTACTTCGATTTATGCGATGATTCATAAGCTTGAGCAGGCTTTTGGTATTTGGTTTGCTATGGGTGGTACTGGCGCCTTAGTTGAAGGTTTAAGAAAACTGTTTATAGATATTGGTGGTAAAGTTTTACTTAATACAGAAGTTACAGAAATAGTTATTGATGCCAAAACAAAGCGCGCGACTGGTGTCAATACAAATAATCATGGGTATATCGGCGCCGAAGCTGTTGTTAGTAATGCTGATGTAGCGTTTACATATTTAAATTTGATACCAGCAAAGTACCGCAGCAAGTGGAGTGATAAGAGAATTAAAAGCTTGCGCTACTCAATGTCGTTATTTGTGCTATATTTTGGTACTAATCGCCAATACGAACATATGGCGCATCATGAAATCCTTATGGGTAAGCGGTATCGAGATTGGATAGAAGATATATTTACGCGCAAATACTTACCTGATGACTTTTCCCTATACTTGCATCGACCTACTGCTACTGATACTTCGCTGGCGCCATCTGGTTGTGATTGTTTTTATGTGTTGGCGCCAGTACCTCATTTGGGTGGTGATGTAGATTGGAAGACAATAGCGAAACCTTTCCGCGATAGGATAATTAAATATCTGGAAGCAAAATATTTACCTGATTTGTCACAGCATATTGTTACAGAGCATTATATAGACCCTTTACATTTTCGCTTTGACCTCAATAGCTATTTGGGAAGTGCGTTTTCTATTGAACCGACTTTGTTTCAATCTGCTTATTTTCGTCCCCATAACCAAAGTGAGGATATATCTAATTTGTATTTTGTTGGCGCCGGTACTCATCCTGGCGCCGGAATACCTGGGGTATTAAGTTCAGCAAAGATTGTAGCCCAGATAATCACCTCAACCTCTCAAAAAAGTATACCCATATCTACCCACAAGCGCCCGGTGGTGTCATAGGAGTATTTATCGTTTTTTGTTAAATTTACATGGCATTTAATTATTTAGTATCAATTCACTAAAACGTTAGTAATAAATACATTTTGTATTATACTTAATCTGCTAATCCTACTTAACCGCTTGTAAAAACCGGGTTTCTTATTAAATTCCGGCGCCGAATGCGATAATTTGCTCGACAGTTAAATTTAAGTTAGGAAAAAATCGCGACTTAATACAATCAAACCCTGTAAAACTTTCAAATTCGTATTCCCGCTCAAGTAAAATGCTGCGTGAAGGAACGAGTTGCCCAATAGAAATAGTAGGTTCCTTAATCTTAGGATTCTTACGTTTTGGATAACGGGCAATAGTAAACAAAGGGTCAACAATCCATAATTCACTTACCCCAAAAGCAGCATACCATAGAGGTTTGTTACGATAATCCTCTTCCCAATTCGTGCTGACAATCTCAATTACAACACTTGGAGGTTGTTTTAACACAGCTTCGCTTGAAGTTTGTTGATTCCAAGAATCTCGGTCAATCGCGATTAAGTCAGGTTTGCGCGTATCTCTCAGCCCGAGTTCCAACACAGGTTTGGGATGCACTAGTAACCCAAGTTGCTCCCGTCTACTTTCCAATCGTAATTCTACAAGTAGTTCAGACCTAAGATTTTCGTGTTCTCCTGAAGGTTCAGCCATTGGTGTAATAATTCCGTTTACAAGCTCATATGAGTGTCCTTCAGGCAAGTCTAGACCGAGAAACTCCTCTACAGTATAAGTTTGAGATTGAATAGCAACCATAGTCAAGTTAGTGAGCAAAGTACTTTTATATTATCATTGAGAAAAATAATTATTGTTAAATTAAAATTTCACTCGCAGTTGTCCTGTTATGGAATTACTATTATAGGCACTTGTACCAGTATCTTGATTGCGGACGTTAGAGAAGTTATAACCTAGGTCTGTTTCTATGTTGGGTGAGAGTTTTACTGTACAGCGAGCTTGATAGGTATTGGCGTTGTCAAATTCTCCTTTAAGTCTTTGTCTTCCTAGGTTAGCAGCAAGCCGACATCTTAGGAATTTAGAAACATCTCCTTCCCAACCAACTTCGGCGTTGTAAACTAAGAAGTCTTGCGGTGAAAAATAGCCACTTTTACGCTCTAAGTCTTCTCCGTAGTTCCAAGTAAACAAGTTTGCTGCTACGAAAAATTGCCCAATCTTGCGCTCTACTCTGCTGAAAGATTGAACCTCAGAATTACCATCGTTGTAATTACCTAAGCGTAATGATGAAAATAAACTCGTATTACGGTCAATTTGCCAGTATAAATCTGGTCCATAACGCCAAGCTTTAATTTGATTTTCTAAAGTTCGAGCATTGAATTTGTACGGCGCCTGTTCTAAGTTAGCTGATATTATAACAGCCGATAGTAGTTTGCCATTGGACGAAACTTTTGGTCGTGTAATAGGAGTCTCTGCCCTAACATTAAAATTAATAGCTGGAGTTAAACGGTCAAAAACATCTATCCCTGCTGCTGTTTGTAATGTCACTTCGCCAATTTTTCCTTGCCATCCAAGTTGAAATGGTATATTAGTAATAGATTTTACACTGCGTTGGTCAAAGTAATTTACACCAGTTTTGAATTTGATTTTGTTGCCGTTATTCAGTCTAAATTCAGCCGTTGGTTCAATGAATAAATTCTGTTGACCAAAGTTATCTGTTTCGTTACGGAAGTCTGTTTTGACGTTTTCTAACACTCCCAACGGTTTCAGCGCTTCGCTTGATGTTGACGGTGTTGTGTTTTCTGGTGGTTTTAATTTAGGTGGGGGTGGTGGGGGTTGTAGACCAGGGTTGAAATTTTCAGGCGCCGCCATTAACTTAGTTTCACATAGAGTTAAAATACTTATGCTGCCTACCACCGCTAATAGTAGGCGTAGAGATATATAGTAGGACGAGAGCAAAACCCCTCTTATTGAGGGGGGTTGAGGGGATTCAAAAGGTCTAAAAGTGCTTGTCATTAGTAATTAATACTTAATATATTATGTACTGAATAAATTTTCTTTGGGTAGAAAAGTTTGAGCTTGATTTTATGATTCCCCAATAATTCTCAAAATCTCAGATTCCCGACTTCTTTAAGAAATCGGGAATCTAGAATGCTATTTTCAGTAGAATTACCGTAACGGTTTGGCATCAAATATTGTTATTAATTGAAATGATTTGTTGACTTCGGATGAAGAAAAACGTCAGGATGAAAGCACCACTACCATTAGACGAGGCACAGAGAATCGAAGCTCTTAATGAGTATAAAATCCTTGATACTCCATCGGAAGAGGCTTTTGACGATATCACCCGTATCGCGTCATATATTTGTGGTACTCCGATTGCTCTAATCAGTTTAGTTGATAGCGATCGACAGTGGTTTAAATCCAAAGTTGGTTTAGAAGTCTCTGAAACAGACCGTGATGTAGCCTTTTGCGCTCATGCTATTTTGCAAACTGACGTTTTTATTGTCCCTGATGCTACATCTGACGAACGCTTTGCCGACAATCCATTTGTAACATCTAGCCCTAATATCCGATTTTATGCTGGTGTCCCTATAATAAATCCAGAGGGTCACGCGATAGGGACACTTTGCACGATTGACTATATACCACGAGAATTAACTTCAGAACAAATTGAAGCGTTACGGGCATTAGGGCGCCAAGTAATAAAGCAACTGGAAATGCGTCGTAATTTAGCTTCCTTAGAACTGGCAAATAATAAAGGTAAGCAAGCTTCTAAGTTACGCAAACGATTTTTCAAAAGGATTGCTTCTGGGTTTGGGTTAGCATCGGCAATTTTAGTTTTGATTGGAGTGGTTTCGTATCATAATACCCAGGTTTTGATTAATACTTATAATCAGGTCAAAGAAAGTCAAGAGAAAATCAATTCGTTACAAGAACTTTTGTTGGCAATAAATAACACTGAAACCGGACAGCGCGGTTATATTCTGACTGGGCAAGATACTTATTTAAAACCGTATCAAACAGCACAAATTAATATTGATAAAGAAATCAAACAACTTAAAAATTTAGTAGCAAATAATCGCTACCAAAAAAAGCAAATCGGAACCTTAGAACCTCTGATTAAAGCAAAACTAGTAGAACTAAAGCAGACTATTGAATTACGCCAAAACAAAGGATTTGACGCATCGCTGCAAGTAGTTCAAACAAATCAGGGTCAAAACCTGATGGATGATATCCGTGAGCTACTATTAAAGATGGAGAACGAACAGAGACAAGAACTTAATAAAGAGTCTCAAGCTGCACAAGCGAGCGCGCGTAAATCATTTTTGACATCAGCAATTGCGATTATTTTAAGTTTTATTCTTATTGTAATACTTTATTATTTTATATACCGTGAAATTACTGAGCGAAAGTTAGCAGAGGAATCATTAAGTAAAGAACGCAATTTTATCTCAGCAATTCTGGATACAGCTAGTGCCTTAGTTGTAGTTCTTAATTCTCAAGGGCAAATTGTCCGTTTTAATCAAGCTTGCGAGCTAACAACGGGTTACTCGTTCGATGAAGTTAGGGGTAGATATTTCTGGAATATTTTCCTCCTTCCTGAAGAGATAGAACCAGTTCAAACTATTTTTTCACAGATACAAAGTGGACAAGTTGTTAAAGAATATGAAAACTACTGGGTAACAAAAAATGGTAGTAAACGGCTGATTGCATGGTCAAATACCATCTTAAAAGATTATGAAGGCGCCATAGAATACATTATTGGTACTGGGGTTGACGTTACTGCTCGCAGACGAGATGAAAAACATTTAGCGGTACAATATTCTACTACGCGCGTATTAGCAGATTCTTCTACAATTGCCGAAGCGACTCCCTTAATTCTACAAGCAATTTGTGAAGGTTTAGAATGGGATTTGGCGGAAATTTGGATGGTAGACGCAAACGCAAATGTTTTACGTTGCCATGATATTTGGCATAAAGAAAATATTGAAGTCGAAGAATTTAAAGCCATAACCAAAGAAATGACATTTGCATTCCAGATTGGCTTACCTGGTTCTGTTTGGGCTAATAATGAACCTGTATGGTTTACTAATGCTGTTGATAATTCAAAGTTTTTGAGAGGAAAAGCTGCTGATATAGCTGGACTGCATGGAGCTTTTGGTTTTCCAATTCGTAGTGGTAAAAATGTTCTAGGTGTAATTACCTGCTTTAATCATCAAACTCTGCAACCAGACTCAGATTTAGTAAAGATGCTGATTTCTTTAGGTACACAAATAGGGCAATTTATCGAGCGCAAACAAGCCTTAATAGAACTTGAACGACAAAGCTTAAGCTCACAACTTTTTACTGATATCACTCTCAAAATTCGTCAATCTTTGCAAATTGAAGAAATTCTCAAAGTTACCGCTACCGAAGTTCAAAAGATTCTCAAAGTTGACCGAGTATTAATTTATCAACCTTTGCCGGATGGTGTAAATAATATTACAGAAGCAGCAGTTGTTGGTTTAAAAGCGATCAAAGAGCAAAATCAAAACGAACAAATCATTGATTTATACTTTCGCACTGAATATGAAATACAGCAAATTATACACCAATATCGTCAAGGAAAAATAAATGCTGTTGCTGATTGTAATTTATTAGAAACTCCAGAAAATCATCTAGAATTACTACAACAACTAGGAGTAAAAGCTAACTTAGTTATACCTATTCTACTCAAAGAAGAACTTTGCGGTTTATTAATTGTTCATCAATGCATTAATTCACGTTGGTCTAACTTTGAAACTCATCTTTTGCAGCAGATTGCCGACCAAGTAGGTATTGCCTTAGCTCAAGCTCAATTGCTAAAAGCGGAAAGGGAGCAGCGACAAGAATTAGAATTAGCTCGTCGTCAAGCAGAATTAGCATCTCAAACCAAAAGTGCTTTTTTAGCAAATATGAGTCATGAAATTCGCACCCCGATGAATGCAGTATTAGGGATGACTGGACTTCTATTAGAAACTAACCTGACATTAGAGCAACGAGATTTTGTTGAAACAGTTCGCGTTAGCGGAGATGCGCTGTTAACCCTAATCAATGAGATTTTGGATTTATCTAAACTTGAAGCTGGGGAAGTGACTTTAGAAACTTTAGATTTTAATTTATCTACTTGTGTGGAAGAAGTCTTAGATTTACTGGCGCCTCAAGCTCACCAAAAAGGGTTAGAGATTGCCGCTTTAATTTATCGTAATGTTCCGATTTACCTCAAAGGGGATGTTAGTCGCTTGCGGCAAATTCTTATGAATTTGATTGGAAACGCAATCAAGTTTACTAGTAATGGAGAAGTAATAGTACGGGCAGATCTAAAAGAGCTTTCTTCCAATACAGTTACAATTCACTTTAGCGTTACAGATACTGGTCTTGGTATTAACACAGAAGACCAAAGCAAGCTGTTTACACCATTTACCCAAGTAGATGCTTCCACCACCCGTAAGTATGGAGGTACTGGCTTAGGATTAGCCATTTGCAAACAACTCGTTACCTTAATGTCGGGAGAAATTGGAGTAGAAAGTCAGTTGGGCAAAGGTTCAACGTTTTGGTTTGATGTCACTTTCACTTTGGCGCCAGTACCTGTTTCCCCAACATGCGCTGCACATCTTCCTGCTAATCTACGTTTATTAGTGGTAGATGACAACGCTACAAATCGCAAAATTGTTTACCATCAAGCTACCCGTTGGGGAATGTGTGTAGATGAAGTCTCCTGTGCAGCATCAGCAGTTAAAGCCATGTTAGATGCACGCGCGCGCTCAAAACCTTATGATATCGCCTTAATTGACATGCAAATGCCAGAAACAGACGGTATCACCTTGGGAGAACAAATTAAGGCAGATTCTGCTATTGCTGAAATACCCTTGATTATGCTCACTTCTACAAATCAGCGTCATGAAGTGCAACAAGCGCTCAAAATTGGATTTGCTGCTTATTTAGTTAAACCCATCAAACCATCCCGCCTACTCGATACGATTATGAATATTTTAGGAACGAATTCAGGAGACAGGAGTCAGGAGGTAGGAGATAGAAGACAGGAGAAGGGAAATAGGGGACAGGAGAAAGGAGATAGAAAACAAGAAACAACCCTCCTGACTCCTAACCTCCTGACTCCTGACCTCCTGACTCCTGACCTCCTGACTCCTAACCTCCTGACTCCTAACCTCCTGACTCCTAACCTCCTGACTCCTACTCAACCTAAATTAAGAATTCTACTGACTGAAGATAATTTAGTTAATCAAAAAGTTGCCCTAAAAATACTTCAAAGTCTTGGATATCAAGCTGATGTTGCTGCTAATGGTCAAGAAGCGTTGGATTTATTAGAAAAAATTCCTTACGATTTAATTCTTATGGACTGTCAAATGCCAGTTCTGGATGGTTTAGATGCTACAAGAGAAATTCATCGTTGGCAAGAAAGCAAATTTCTTAACCATCGGCGCCCTGTAATAATTGCAATGACTGCTAATGCAATGAAAGAAGACAAACAAATGTGTTTAGATGCCGGGATGGATGACTATATAAGTAAGCCTGTATCAAAAGACAAATTAGCAGCGGCACTAAAACATTGGGAGAATTTAATATTCTCAAAACAAACAGATACTGTTACTGCAAAACAGGAGTTACCAATTGATTGGGAACACTTACATCAGCTTTCGGAAAATAACCCCGAATTTGAATTAGAACTATTGCAAATCTTTGTTGAAGATACTCAACCTCGTTTAGAAGCAGTGAAACTGGCAATTACTCAAAATGACTTTGACCAAGTTTCAAGTCAAGCTCATCATCTTAAAGGCGCTAGTGGTAATGTTGGCGCCACAGTTATGCAACAAGCCGCAGAAAAACTAGAACAATTAGCTCAAAAAAGTGAGCGTCGAGGTACTGGCGATTTAATTTTAGATTTAGAGACATTTGTCAATCGCATTCAAACGTTTTTAAATGACTCTTAAATTTAGACCGGATATATTCGGTCTCTACATCACGCTTTTACTAATAAATAAACAATAACGATTGTCTGTTGTGCGCTCATAGCTTAATTTATCTGCAATTGCTGACATAATTCTTAAGCCTCGTCCGCGCTCTTGCTCGTTCTCTTCAAATTCACATGTCTCTTGTAATTTATTTTCTAAGTCAAAAAATTGACCTTGTGACCAAATACGAATTTCTATTTTTTGACTTGACCTAATAGCTTCAAGTTCAACTAAAGTTGATGGGGGTAAGTTTTTATGGGCATGTTCTACAATATTTGTAAATCCTTCTATCAGAAGAGTTTGACATTTCCACCAAATTTCTGGTTCTGAAATAGGAGGTTCATTTATCTGCTCAAACCATGATAAAACTTGAGATGAAGCAGTTATATCTGTGTTAACTTGTAAATGAATTGTTTTAGTCACTTTGATAAATATGAAATAATTGTTACACTAGAAGAGCATTTAATCGTATTTTAACCCTAATTTATTAAAGATGTAGTTCATGTTTAAAATCCTGATTATTGATGATGACCCGATTGTACGTGCGGCACTAAAAAGAACACTTCACAACCAAGGCTATGATGTTACTGTTGCTAGTGATGGGGAAGAAGGAATCACACTAGCAAAGCTGTTACATCCAGCTTTAATTATTTGCGATTGGATGATGTCAAATTTAGATGGACTAGAAGTCTGTCGCCAAATTAAAGCAGATTCAGGTATGACATCTACTTTTTTCATTCTCCTAACTGCTAAAGGAGCAGCTAAGGGTGAGGAAGAAGATAGAATTCGGGGACTTGACGCTGGTGCAGATGAATTTATCTCTAAACCTATCGAGATGAACGAATTAAAAGCACGGGTAAGAGCAGGGTTAAGGTTACACCAGCTAAATCAGGATTTACACAACCAAAAACAAGCTTTGGAATTATTAAATCAGGATTTGCAAACCCAAAAGCAAATTTTAGAAGCAGAATTAGCCGAAGCTGCGGATTATGTGCGGTCGCTTTTACCCTCACCACTTGTTGGAACAGTAACTACAGAAGCTTTATTTGTTCCCTCAGCACAGCTAGGGGGTGATTGTTTCGACTATTACTGGCTCGATAATGAAAATTTAGTCATCTATTTATTAGACGTGTCGGGACATGGAGTAGGTTCAGCCCTGTTATCTGTATCCGTACTTAACGTCTTGCGTTCGCAGTCTCTCCCCAATACTAACTTTTGTCAACCTAGCGAAGTTTTGAAAGCACTAAATAATGCTTTTCAGATGAGCAGCCACAGTGATAAATACTTCACAATTTGGTATGGAGTTTATAACCGTCAAAAACGCCAACTTACTTATGCTAGTGCTGGACATCCACAAGCTGTACTTTTATCTTACACATCTATAACTAGTATTCAAGTTCAACAGTTAGGCTCTTTAGATTTGCCTATTGGCTTTGTTCCTAATATTGAATTTGAAAATGCAACCTTTGATGTTGAAGAAAATAGCACTTTATACATCTTTAGTGATGGTGCCTACGAAATTAACCAGCCTGACGGTACAATTTGGGGCATTAACGCTTTTATTGACTATCTGATCAATTATAGTCAGCAGGAAAAAACACACGATTTGAATCAAATATTAGCGCATATTATGAAATTAAATGGTAAACCAAGTTTAGATGACGATTTGTCTTTGCTACAAGCCGAATTTAGATAAATTATATCAAATTATTGTACTGCCAGTATTTGACTACAAAAATCGGCTTGGTCATTGAAAGTTTGAAAAAGTCTATCCATTTTAGTGAGTTGAAACAACATTTTTACTTGGTCGCTAACGGAGCATATAAATAGTTTGCCATTTGCATTTCGTACCATTTGCATTGATGATACTAAAGCACCTAAACCAGAACTATCGATAAATTTGACCTCTTTTAAATCAATCAAAAGAATTTCTACTCCAGTTGCTACAATGTCGCTAACTTCACGCCGAAGTTGATTACCTCTAATTCCGTCTAAAATTCCAGAAGGTTCAAGTACTTTTACATTAATATCCATAATTTTTGTTTACTCCAATTTGGGTTTTACTTACACATTGCTATTTTGGCACTGACTTTAAAAAACGGCAAGATTTAGACGCATATTTTTTTGCCAGACGTAGAGACGTGACTACATATGTGTATATCTAATTCAAGACTAGTTTTTTACTATTTGACATGGCAGTAAAATAACTAGCATCAACACATTGACGAGAAATTTCAAAAGCTTCAAAATAGCCATCTTGCTGACCCAACTCTCGCGCCCAAAAACGAGAGAGAACGAGTATAGCATCGAGTTGCATAAATGCTTTTGATTGTTCAGATTCGTAACAGCCAATAGCGGCAATTTTCTCTTCAATGACTGAAGTAATATCTACAAAAAAGTTCGGCTCAAACCCACGTAGAAAAACAGGTGGCGCCGAATACCAAAGAGGAATGTTTTTGCGAGTAGCAACATTGGAAACAGCAATAGCACAGACTTCATGGTCTCTATGACCATATTTTTCTGGTTGTGGTGCATGAGTAATAATCAAATCTGGCTGGTAAAGCTTAACAGCTTCTTCAGTCACTTTGATTACTGCTTGTGTAGAAAAATTGCACTCTTCAAAAGCGTAAAAATCGTAAGTTGCACCAATAATTTTACCTGCTGCTTCTGCTTCTTGATGGCGTGTACCTTTAACTGATGAACTAGAAAGACTACCATCAGTCAAAATTAAGCAGCGAACGTTCCATCCTGCTTTAGACATTAGGGTAAGAGTACCCGCAGCAGGTAACACTTCATCGTCAGCGTGAGAATAAATTGTCAAAACCGTTCGTTGACTAAAATGACCATCCAAATAAGTGTTCATAAGGATAAAGAATAAGGAGTTTTTAAGCAGTTTTTGGTGGTTGCCAGACGGCCGCGCGGATAATAGCAGACAGAAGGAACAAGTTATAAATTGCCCAAGCGCTATTAAGCAGGTGAACCCAAGGTTCGTTTAAATTACCAGTTGCAAATCGAATGACAGTCCATAATATTCCAAGAATTGTAAGCGCAAAAACAATCAGTTGAGGTATAATTAAGCGTAGATAAATCCCAGATTGTCGCTGTTTGGGTGTAACTTGAAATTTAAGCGGGCGCCCAGAAAAAACACTCCATACAGCTTGAATTAGGAGAGGAAATAATGCAATTGCATATTGTTCCGAACGCCAAACTTCACTAGCTGGAATACCCCAAGTAGCTGCAATGAATGTCAAGCGGTTAACAATAAAAGCTGGGAAAAAGTGTATGGCAAAATCAGAACCGTAGCTTTTAACTGGGACAATTTCTGTGAAAAAATAGATGATTGGGCAAGAAATGAATACAAGAGTAGCAAAACCAGAGAAATAGCTGTACATCGTCTTGAAATAATGCAGACGCTGCCAAAAAGATAGTCCTGGCTTAGTAAGTGGATTTTCTCGCACTAACACTTGGATAGTGCCTTGCGCCCAACGTAACCGCTGTTTCAAAGTAGAACTTAAATCATCAGGCGCCAAACCTTCCGCCAAACATTCATTATGATAAACAGATTTCCAGCCAGCACTATGTAGACGCATAGCTGTATTCATATCTTCTGTAATACTGTTGCTGGATACACCTCCAACTAAATCAAATTCATCTAAACGTTTTTCGTCTTTGGCATATTCATCAGAAAAATTTTGCAGTCCGACACTAACTAAAGCTTCACGCCTTAGCATCGCATTTGTTCCTGTGTAAAAAGCGGCATTCATGCCATCTTTACCTTGTTGCAACGGTCCATAAAATAAATTAGCTCGATGTGCAAATGGGTCGCCTGTAGGAAGGTTATAAAAATCTTGGCGAGTTTGAACAAAAGCAATGCGATTTGACTCATATTTCCCGGCAAGTATATTATATGTATAGAAATACGGCAAAACTCGCTTGAGAAATTGTGGCTTGGGAATATGATCGGCATCTAAAGTAACAATAAACTCTCCTGATGTTTCTCCAGAGAAAATCGCGTAATTAATATTACCTGCTTTCGCATGATGAGGTACGCCAGGGACTTTAGGACGGGCAATATAGCGAAAACGCGCCATTTCCACTAATGAGTGTTCTTTTTGGCGAATTGCTTCTTCTAATTTGTGCCGTTCCGAAGCTAAGAGACGTGAAATCGTATTTGGCTCTATGCTGGTACTTTGATTGTCTAACCAAACAAGCAACTTTTGCATACCCTGCAAAAATTCTGCGGCTTTTTTGTCTGTTGTCTCGGCTTGACCTTTGGATAAGTCTTTGAGCCACTGTTCAGATGCTTGAGAATTGAGCGTCAGACTTTCTAACTGCTTTAATCTTTCCAACAAACTAGAAAGTTCTGCTTCAATACGGTCACCTTCCCGTTGTAATTGTGGTGACTGCAAATCCTCTATACACAGTTTTTCTGTCATCGCGCGCATTTCGGGCGAATTACCATCATCCAGCACATAAACTCGTAGCTTTGTTGTTGGATAATCCATTGCTAGAGCGGCTTTGGCTGTTTGCTCGACGATAGACGGCGCCTCATTGTAACAGGTAACAAAAACATCGACAGTAGGATAATCTGAACTAGGAATAGCTGGTGTTAGTTGGTCGAGTGACTTCACTTGTCGAACTAGTGGGCGCCACAACCCAATTACAAACATCATGCCGCCAAAATAGCTGTAAATCTCAGCTATTATCAAGGGAATAGACAGCCATAGGGCATCAAAGTTAATCGAATGGGTAAAGCGCCATTGTAAATACCAGGCGCCGAAAATTAGATTAATTTCTGCCAGGTAGCGAAAAAGTAGCGTTCTTTCTTTGAGCTTTGAGCGACTGTTACCTGAAAAATTGGATGTATTAGCTGAATTTTTAGAAATGGGAATAGAAGTCATACAAAAACCAAAAATAAAATTATCAATTCAAAACTAAGAATTATAGAATTCAGGAGACAGAATTCAGGAGGGATATTCTCGCTTCTAACTCCTGTCTCCTGAATTCAGGAGGAATATTCTCGCTTCTAACTCCTGTCTCCTGAATTCTCATCTCCTGAATTCTCATCTCCTGAATTCTTATCCACTAATGCCCGCCTACCTCTAGCTTGATAAAGTAAACTCTCCAGAATAATTGCATTAGTATTGACATCAACTGATTTATTGACTCCTATTTTTCGATTTTCATATAGTCCTGAGAAATAACCGCGTTTTTCATCGGTTAAATTTTGTACAGAGTCTCTAAGTTTTTTTGCGTAAGTATCATTCGGCATGAGCGCAAACCAAGAAAATGCAGCTTTCGTGCTGAGAAAGCGAAATTGAGGATAAGCTTTCCCTCTAGTATTCATAGCTTGCCAAGGTTCGTCATTAGCAAAAATACTGTAATATAGAAAATAAGGTAGACGATCAAGAGAATCTTCATTTACAGCAGTTAAAATGCCTGTACGCTGAAACCTTTGTACTTGCACTTTGAAAATATTTTCAACTTGAGGTTTAATTGCGTTTGTCCAACCTAATTCCAAACCCCAAAGCAAATAAGGGTCATTTGTCAAGTAGTTGGTAGCCCCAGAATTTTTAAAATTGCGTTTATCTACTTGTAATGTTATACCATCCACTATCGCAGCTTTGATAGGTGGATTATTTAATGCGTTCGGCGCCTGAATATTCCACAGTTTAAGACTAAGGGCAGCGTATTGTTCATACCCAAAGCGTCCTTCTTGCACTTCAATAATTTGTCCGTTCGTTCCTGTAATTCCACCATTTAACCAACCATCTTTTACCAGTTTGGATAAATTCCAGCGAGCCACAATACGGTTAACATCAGTACTGTACTCAGGATAATGCGAACGTATAACGTGCAGTGCTACCAATAATCTCGCCATATCCAAAGCAGACCAACCACTTATACCTTTAGGGTCAGGGGTATTATTTAGTTGGCGCATTTGGGCTGTATGAGTACTATAAGCTTTGTTCGGTAGACCTGTTGCAGCGCGCGGTAGTGTTAAGAGTGTGTGCAGTAGAGTGCGTATTCTATGATGAAACACATCGTTTGGCACTAATCCCAACTCGTAAGCTGCGTGAGTTCCTAATATTGCACTACCTTGATCCCACCAAGTTGTCCACTGTATATTATCTGATGAATTCACCAATCCTGTCTGAGGATTCCAGTTGCGCTCAAAATACTTCCAAGCGCGCGCTGCTGCAATCCGATCTGCTTCTTGTGTTAATCGCGGTGGGAAATTCGTCACAGAAGGAGCGTTTATTTTTTGGGTAGCTGGTAGTTGAGGCGCCGTTGGGTGTATTAGAGGCTTTTGGCTAGGCTTGCGTGGAATTACAGGACTAGGTGTGGGAGTAGGTAATGGTTTTGGTGAGTCTAAGTCAGAATTAAAGTTATCAGGCGAAGCAATTGTGATACCAGGACATTGCTGCACCTGTGTGCTTTGACAAATCAGTGGTTGCTGTATCGTTAAATATAAGATAGATTGCAGAATCACAATCGTTATACCTCTGCTCGTTATCTACATTTTTTTTGCCAAATCAACAGGAGATACATAGCCAAAAGCTGGATTAGCTACTGCGTCTTTATAGCCAGCAGATTTGGCACCACTACTATACAGTGCCCAATCACACTCTTTATTAATGTTGAAATAAAGAATAGCTTGTACACCCTTGGCAGCTAAATCTCCATAAGAATCGCGGAACCATTGGTCTTTAGCATCGCTCGAAGAACCTTTTTGTGTATTACTTGTTGTACCTGTTTGGGCGATAAAAATTGGCTTATTTGGCGCCATTGCCTTCATCCGCTTGATGTAAGGTGCAAACGCTTCTTGGGCGCCATTCCAATGTTTCCACGTAGAATTATCACAATATCCCCAGTTATACGCGCTGAAGGCAACTACATCTACTTGTTTGTTACCCGGATAGTAATTTTCAAAGCGGTGTTCGTTATTTTCACTCCAACCATTCGGTGCAAATACCCAACGTACAGCCTTTGGAGATACACCTGCGTCTTGGAATATCTTTTGAATGCGTTGGTAGGCTAACTTGAAGTTTTTCGAGTCTTTGCTGTATGTTTCAACTGGAATGTTCATCTCTTGCAAGGGAGCAATAAACGCCATCCGTCCCTCACCTCGATTTGCCCACTCAGTGTAAGCTTTAGCTATTTTTTGCAACCCGTGGTCTAAGTCTCCTTTGCTAATTTGTGCCGCAGTTCGAGTTGATTTAAGATTGATAAAGGCAGTGTACCCGTTTTGTCGGAGTTGCTCTAAGGGAACTGGTATGTTATACGCAGGATTTTCGTCTTCAATATCTATAAAAAATCCTGCAATCGAATGGCGTTTACCAGTCCACTGATCAATTTTACGTAACTGAGTGTCAATTACACTTTGCAAACCCAAATAATCTGGAGCATACAAACCCAACAGCACAGGTATTTTAGAGCCTTTGACGGCTGCTGTTATGCTTTGACTAACAAACAAGCTTGCCAGTAAAATCAGCATCATTATTACCAGTCGTGTCTTTTTTATAAATTTGAAATAATAAGTAAAAATTTTAATTTTCATGTCTTCGGCAAAGTTAAGAATCTTACGCTTCTATAAAGTAGTATTCCCAAGTTCAATTGATTACTAACAATTCGTGTATTTTTTAGATTAACCGAGCAGTATTGGGATAGAATTAAATCCCCCCAACCCCCCTTAATAAGGCTACCGTGTACACATAACTTTTTGGCATCGGGAGCAGGGAGGTATTGGATGCAGGGGGAGGCT
>NZ_JBXXZH010000126.1:0-26119 GCF_059640475.1 Calothrix sp. CBUCES-K 9914 | reverse complement strand
AGCTTTAAGTTTTTTAGCTAAATCTTAGCTTATATATGTACATCAACATTGCGAAGGCATATTTCGGTCAAGTTGATGCAATATGTACCAAAAACTTAATAATTTAATAGGGTCACAGTTTGTTTTCAGATAATACGCCTTACGCCTCGTTATGTTAAGAAGAAGGGTATTAAATGCAATCTTATTCGATATACAGTAAAAGTAGCAAGATGTCAATTGACACAAAGCTACAATTTACCCTCTAAGCAAAGCTTGGAGGGTAAAGTATTTGTATCAAGTTGTAAAGATCAAAAATGCTCAAGATGAACTTTTAGGACAATAAGCATCTGGCTATTGCGATTTTTTACTGTGTGTTGTCTAATCAAACGCCACTAGTACAACTGTAATGTTATCGTGTCCACCATGTTCTTTTGCGGCTTCGATAAGGGCGAAAGCTGCTTTATCGAGCATTGAGGACTCTTGAAGGTAGGCAGCGATTTTTTCGTCAACAAGTTCTTCAGTTAAACCGTCGCTACAAAGTAATAAACGGTCACCTGCTTTCAATTCTAAGGGCTGAATATCAACGCCTTGTAAATCTTCTCGTCCTAAGCAACGTGATAGTACGTGACGGAAGGGATGGATACGTGCTTCATCTGGGGATATATCACCGACTTTTAGCGCGCGTGCGACCCAAGTATGGTCTTCTGTGATTTGTTCGAGTTGTGATTCACGCCAACGATATAATCGAGAGTCGCCGACGTGAGCGCATAGGGGACTTTGGTCGCGCAAAAGTATCGCGACTGCGGTTGTTCCCATGTCCGCGCGTTCAGGATGGTTTTGTTGGTCGCGGATGATAGCTTCATTGGCTCGAAGAAGTGCTGCTTCAAGCAACTTATCTGAAGTAATTTGGGAATCCCAATTTTCCAATAAATAAGCTTGAATTTCTTGGGTGGCGATGCGACTGGCTTCTTCACCTCCAGCATGACCACCCATCCCATCAGCAACTATAAAGAATCGTCCTTCTGGGTCTGTATAATAAGCATCCTGATTAGAAAATCGAATAAGTCCGGGATCACTAGCTCCGGTATAGTTTATTTTCATATTTTTTTACGCTATTTTTACGCGCGTCGGCAACAATTTTTTAATACATACGGTCATAACGGTCAAGGCGTAGAATAAGCCTAATTAACAGCCATGATACGAGAATTGCGACCAAAGCGACAAATATGGCTAACCATATATAATCTTTAACTAATAAAATCGAGGCTGTAAGGGTAAAACTACCGATTATTACCGCGTAAGTAGTGGTTAATTGAATGTTGCTTTGTCTTCTGAGCAATCGCTCGGTTTCTATGGCGCGGACACGCATTCGGATATCACCACGTTCAAGTTTTTCGAGAGTATCTTCAACACGGCGTGGTAATCCTAAAGCTGTTGTACTTACTTGAACTGCTTGACGGCTGAGTTCGTTGAGCAAGCTATTGCCTGACTCTCCATTAGTGTTAGTCATAAGCTGCATTGCATATGGTTTTGCTACTTCCATGAAGCTGAATTCTGGGTCAAGCCCTTTACCAACACCTTCCAGCGTCGAGAACGCGCGCATGACGAAGGTGAAAGTTGCTGGAAATCTAAATGGCTGATTATAAGCGATTTCGTACAAGTCGTCACTAATGGCGGCAACCGATTGGTTTTCAAACGGTTTATCCATAAAGTTATCGAGCATGTACTGTACTGAGCGCCGCACTGGTCCCATATCATCGGTTGGTGCGATGGCGCCTAAGTCTATAAGTGACTGGACAACTCTATCACCATCTTTAGAAGCGATGCCAAATAAAGTTTCCATCAACCCTTCGCGCACGTTGGACTTTATTCGCCCCATCATCCCGAAGTCATAAAAAATTAGTGCGCCTTCTGGACTAACGGCAATATTACCAGGGTGTGGGTCTGCGTGGAAAAAGCCGTTGTCGAGTAACTGGTGTAGGTATGCTTCGGCGCCTTGACGAGCAAGTGTTTTTCGGTCTAACCCAGCTGCTTCTAATGCTTCGTATTGACTAATCTTGATACCTGGTGCATACTCAAGTGTAAGTATACGAGAAGAAGTGTAACGCCAGTAAACACGAGGAACTTTTACCCATTCGTAGTCACGAAAGTTACGGCGGAAAGCGTCAGCATTACGACCTTCGCTTAAGTAATCAATTTCTTCCCAAAGAATCTTACAACACTCTTCGTAAATGCCTATCCAGTCGCGTCCTTTTCCCCATTTGGGATGGTTTTGGAAATAGCGCGTAATTCCTTTGAGAATTTGTAAATCGATTTCAAATAGTTTTTTTAAGCCGGGACGCTGAACTTTAACGACAACAGCTTCGCCAGAGTGTAAAACTGCTTTGTGAACCTGTCCCAAAGAAGCGGCAGCTAAAGGAACGGGTTCAAAACTGTGGAAAAGTTCAGGAATTTTTTTACCTAGTTCTTTCTCAATACTAGACTCGACTTGTTCGTAGCTAAAAGCTGGAACTCGGTCTTGTAGTTTTGAGAGTTCTTCGACATACTCTGCGGGAAATATATCCGCGCGCGTTGAAAACAGTTGTCCAACTTTAATAAAAGTCGGACCCAAATCGAGTAGCGTCGTGCGAACCCAAACTGCTAGAGTTCGGCGCCGTGCTGCCTGCTTGGCTTCGCTGACCCCTCCGGGATAACTCCAAGATTTGTTATATAGCCAAAGCCGATACATTAACAGTAGTACAAACGCCCAAATGTCTATAAAACGGCGCCTGCTAGAGTAGTTGTCGCTGTTCCAACGGTATGCCTTATCCGAATATCCTTTTTCCATATGCTTTAAATACCGCTGGGATTAACTGATTCTAGGAAGGAAGAAGACACTGTAAATTTGTTAGTAAATTTGTTAATTGGGGAGGTTATTGGTAATTATTTTTGTTAATTGCTAATTGTTAATTGCTTCAAGAAGACTTCAAGCGATTAACGATTAGCGATTAACAGTTAACCACTAACGCGATGACGCTGTAGTTCAGTGCGTAGTGTGGCTATTTCCGCGCGCAAATCATCAATTGTTGCTTGTGTGTCAACTGACTGTGTGGTTTGCCCGACGTTTGAAGTCGTAAAACCTGCACCTGCTGCTTCGGATGCTTGTTGTGCGCGAGCTAGAACTTCTTCGGTAAAAGAGCGTGCTTGCTCGCGTAACTCAGCATCTAATTTACCAAGTTCCGAAAAAGCGTCAGTTAAAGTGTGTTCAAGACGTTCGCTGATAACTTCAGCGACCGCTCTACCGACAAAAAAAGCTTGTACAAGAGGGGTAGTCATAAAAATTTACAATACTCGTCCGCTAAAAAATTATAACTTGCCCTCTTGCCCTGATGTGTCTATCAATAGCTTTGATTTCGAGATGTTTTTGTTACATCTCATCAAATCTTGATGGATGTTCCATGATTATTTTTTAGAGTTACTTGGCTGTGAAGGAGCTTGTTGGCTGGGGTTTTGCTCGGTATCCGGCTTTTTTGGCTCAGTAACATTATTTTCTGTTGGACATTTTTTCTTGTCCTCACGACATTCTTTTGCCTCTTTTAATATAGTTTTAACTTTTTCACGAATTTCTTGATGCTTGCCGACTCCCTCATACGCATAACGATTGTAGCCGTTGCGTGTTATTAATTCTTCCAGATAACCCACCCGTTCTTTACCACCTGGGTGTGATGATGCCCAAGTTGGTGGTGCATTTTTGTTTTTCATTTGTTCTGATAGGGTTACCATGAGGTTTCGTAGTCCGTCTGCTGCATACCCAGATGTGACAATTAACCGTGTGCCTAAAACGTCTGCTTGCTGCTCCATATCGCGGCTGTAGGATAGTCCAAATAGTTGTCCTACCGTTCCACCTAAAGGTAAATACTGAGTAATATTAGAAATTAAGTTACCTTGTGTTACTAGTTGAAAACCGTGTGAAAGTACGACGTGGGATAATTCATGACCAATTAATCCGGCTAATTCGGCTTCGGAGTTAGCTTTTTCAATGGCGCCTGCGTTGATAAAGATTTTGCCACCGGGTAAAGCGAATGCGTTCAAGTCAGGTTCGGGAATTACGAAAAATTCATATTTAAATTCATTACGCCCAGCAACGAGGGCAAGTTTCTGTCCAATTTCGTTAACGTATCCGTTTACGGTTTCATCTTTAACCAAATCAAGTTGTTTTTTGGCTTGTTTGGAAACTGACTCACCAATTGATTCTTCACCTTGTAGCAGCATAACGGTTGAGTCGAGCGCTGAAAATGGTCCAAGAAGACTACCTGTAACTGCATAACCTAGGGCGCCTGTGATTATATTGGCAATAGCGTTCCCGCGAATTTCACCGCGAATGTGGGATTTGTAACGCTTGAGGTTATCATCCGCTAATTTGGAAAATTCTGGCGCCAATGGGTCATTTGGATTGAGGATTGCGTATTGACGTGCAGCTAGGGATGCTTCCATCCACTTTTTGGCATCCCCCAAGGCAGTAACGCGCGCTCTAACTAGGTCTGGTTGGTTTGGGTACAGCGTTGCCGCGCGCTCTAATACCTGTAGCGCTTTTTTGTCATCACCGTATTTTCTTAATGATTCAGCGTATTTTATATGACCCGGTACAAACTGAGGCACCTGTTGAACTAACAAATCTAAAGGTACTAAAGTGCGGGTTTGTAAATTTTTGGTAATTCCAGCTTCAGCTTCACGCCAGTATACTTTACCTGCTGGTGTTAATTGTGCTGGGTCAACAATGGCAGGTTGACGCTCTTCGTTAATGCTAGCGGCAGCTTGCTTGAATGGTTCTTTGACTTCACGGTAAATGTTTTCTGCCTCTTTCACATTGCCAGCTATATAAAGCTTATCTGCCTCAATTAACTTTTGCCGACGCGCTAGTTCTTCTGGAGTTGGTTTGTCTTCTTCGGTTTTTTTATTATTGTCTTCGGAATTTGATACGGGTTTATCGTCTTTTTTTTGTGAAATAACTTGTTCTAAAAGTGTATCTGATGTAGTAGGTACTACCGTTTCAACAGGGTTGGGTACAGCAGGTTGCTGTGCGGGCGAAACTAAAGGCTGTGTAACTATAACAAAAATAGATGTCCCTACTGAGAGAAATACCCAGTTCAATGAGAGGAACAAAGACTTCCATCTACGTTTCATGGTGGGTTTGAGTGCAAAAGGCTCTTTTTTACACTTTATTCTTTCTCCTGATGCCTTCGCTACCTTGGCGCCAAAACTTCATGATTGTTCTTTATAGAGACGCGATGTTCCTCGCGTCTCTACACTGGTAAATATAATTACCACAAATATATAGGGAAGTGTTTTATTTCCTTAATAGAAACACGGCGCCTCGTTAATTACTGGTGGATATGAATAATAGCCCCAGTAAAAACAGCCCCAGTAAAATTAAATAACCACCAGTAAAACGACAGTTGCGCTTTATAACGGCACCTATACTCCTAATTTATTGACATGAAGCAACAGTAATCTATGTTATGAATCTTGACTGTATATTTATTTACCACATAGACGCAGAGAACACAGAGGAGAGAGTTGGAGGATGTAAATAAATATAAAGATTTATTAAAGAAATATTATGAAAGATTACAACAAAATATGAATTAGTGATACGAAAGCGAGCGCGCGGTGAGTGTTTTTTGATAAGAAGTTGTCAAGCAAAGTTTTTCAATTATCTGAAAAATCAAGGAGCAAATCGCTTGTTAACATCAACTTTACTCGCTGTCACATACGCAACGGCGCCTTTACAATGGAGTCCCGCTGTTGGAGCCATTATGATTGTTTGCAATATCTTAGCTATTGCATTTGGCAAATCTACAATTAAGTATCCGAACGTTGAACCTGCTGTGCCTGCGTCTAATTTCTTCGGAGGTTTTGGCTTACCTGCTATTTTAGCTACTACTAGCTTTGGTCACATTCTAGGTATTGGTGTGATTTTAGGTCTACATAGTCTTGGAAGATTCTAAACAGTGCTGAGTCGAAAGTGCTGATTGCTGAGTAGAGTGCAACATTTTTTACTTAGCACGACTCACTCAGCACTTTAAACTATTTAGACTGCCATTTGACTCATTCCGCGCAGTTGACGTAGAGAGTTGAGACAAGCGGGACAGTCACATCCAAAGAGTTTGATGGCTGTGTCGCTTTCTTCGTCGGTAAAGGCAAGCTCTGTAATTTGGTTCGGTGCCTGTGGTACAAGTTCTGGCTGCTTTTGGGCTATAGCTACTTGTTGTCCAGGTGCAGTAGTTGCTTTCTTGTGTCGCTCGCAAACAAATGCGTGTTGTTTTGAGTGGGGTGAACGAATACAGTCAAGCGAACCTTCATGAATTACTTGACTTGCTTGTGCTGGAGTTGTCATCATCATTGATGCCATTGAAGCAAACAATGCTGGGCTGGAAAGTAAAGTGAGGAAAAATTTCTTATTCATTTAATTTACTGGGTTCTGAAATAAGCGAGACGGCATTAATAACTTCACATCTTCTGGACGTTGCTCAGTGCATTTTATACAAAGATGTGACGATTGTCATGGTTATTACTGACTAAATTTTGCTTTTATTTTAGTTTAAGCGACTGACTTTGTTTAAATCTGCCAAGTTCCCAACATTCGTTTTGTATTAACTCGATTCCTTTTCCTGTGGCGCCTCAAATTCTTCTAAAATTCGTTTGTTGGGTTGAACTTACGAGCAAAAGTATTTCTTTATGGCGAATCAAAATAAAATTCCCGTAATTGTTAACGGTGCGGCAGGTAAAATGGGACGCGAGGTTATAAAAGCTGTTTCACAAGCGTCGGATATGATGTTAATGGGTGCCATTGACACAAGCCCTGAACATCAAGGTAAAGATGTGGGAGAATTGGCGGGTTTGAGTACACCCTTGGAAGTGCCAATTACAAACCAGTTAGAGCCGATGTTGGGGTATGTTGCAGGTGAACGGCAAATGCTTCCTGGGGTAATTGTAGATTTTACTCACCCTTCAGGAGTATATGATAATGTTCGTAGTGCAATAGCTTATGGTATTCGTCCGGTGGTTGGTACTACTGGTTTAAGTTCTCAACAGCTACAAGATTTAGCAGATTTTGCTGAAAAGGCTAGTACTGGTTGTTTAATTATTCCTAACTTCTCGATTGGAATGGTACTATTGCAGCAAGCTGCTGTTACTGCATCACAATATTTTGACCATGTGGAGATTATTGAACTGCACCACAACCAAAAAGCTGATGCTCCAAGCGGTACAGCTATTCAAACAGCGCAACTGCTGGCAGAAATGGGTAAGTCTTTTAACGCTGCTGTTGTACAAGAAGAAGAAAAGCTCGCTGGAGCGCGCGGTAGTGATGCTGGTGAGGGTATACGAATTCACAGTATTCGCTTACCTGGATTAATTGCACACCAAGAAGTTATATTTGGTGCAGCAGGACAAATTTATACACTGCGTCACGATACTTCTGACCGAGCTTGCTATATGCCTGGGGTTTTACTTGCTATCCGTAAAGTCCAACAGCTAAAGTCGTTAGTATGTGGATTAGAAAAAATACTATAAATGAGTGCTGAGTGCTGAGTGCTGAGTGCTGAGTGCTGGGTTCTGAGTGCTGAGTGCTGAGTGCTGAGTTTTAATTCCTAATTCCTAACTCCTAACTCCCTTCCTCAGCACTCCCTTCCTCAGCACTCCCTTCCTCAGCACTCAGCACTCAGCACTTTTAACTAAAAAATTATGCTTGTTCCACTGACGCGCGAAAAATTTGAACAACTCATTCCTCTAATTGGGATTGGTCCTCAGTATAAGTATTACTGGGGTAATTTTTCAAAGTTTATTCAAAGGTTACTTATATCAGTAGTTGCCGCAACTGTGGTTTTACTGTTGAGGTTTGTTTTAGGACTTGATTTTGGTCCAATTATATTTGTTCTTGGATTAATTGCCGCCTTCTATTGGTTATGGAGTCCTGTGTTTCAGGCGAGTATGCGAAATATTAAGTGCCGACGCTATAAGTATTGTGGCTTTTTTCGCGGTCGAATATTGGACATATGGATAACTGAAGAGTTAGTCGGTAAGCAAGAAACTGTAAATAATAAGGGTGAATTGGTTATTGTTGAAAATCGTGAGAAGCGTATTAATTTAGAAGTCGGTGATGAGACAGGGTTTACTGCTGAGTATCAAGCTCCGTTACAAGTTGCCTATAAGGCTGTATCACGTGGTCAAATTGCTGAAATGCTTGTGTTGTCGAACCGTGCTGACCTTAGTCGCATTGAGGAAATTACTGATATGTATATTCCTAGTCGCAATATTTGGATAAGTGATTATCCTTATTTGCGAAAAGACTTTTTTACTGAAGTTGGAAGTCGCTTACGCGATGACGATGATGATTATGATAGACCACGGCGCCGTCGTCGTCCTGAAGAGGATGGTAGGCGCCGTAAACGTGATGATTGGAGTCCAGAAGAAGATTATTAAAGATTATCGTTACCGTAAGCCTTCCAAGCTAAGTCTATTAAACCATCAACAATTGCTGCGGCAACTACGGCATTTCCCTTACGTCCTTCAATAGTTATGTTTGGTATCAGTGACTCTCGTAAACGCTCTTTTGCCGTGTCAACATCGACAAAACCTGCGGGAGTCGCAATTATTAAAGCTGGTTTTATTTCTTCTGCTTCTATTAGTTCCACAATTGTGGAAAGTGCAGTAGCTGCTTGACCAACGATAAAAATTCCTTCGGGATATCGTTTTGCTAGTATTTCTGTTCCTGATGCAACACGAGTTTTTCGATCTTGAGGTTGGTTTACAGCTTCAAAACTACAAAATACTGGATTGGCAAAAGTATTTTTTATATCGTTTGCTATCCCGGATTGTACCATTGGAACATCTACGATTATTGTAGTCCGTGCGGCTAATGCGGCTGCTGCAGACTGTAACGCGCGCTCTGAAAAACTAAGCAATGATTTATATTCAAAATCACACGTAGCATAGATAACACGCTTCACGATTTCGTATTCTGCTGGCGAAAAAACATGGTCGCCAATTTCACTGTCAATTATTGCCAAGCTTTGAGCATCAGTTATGTGCCATTCCATTGCAGTTTTGCAAACAGACAACAGCAATAAGCTTACAGCAAATCAGTGATGAGTGCTGAGTGCTGAGTTTTTATTAATAACTCCTAACTCCTAACTCCTACTCCTACTCCTACTCCTACTCCTACTCCTACTCCTACTCAGCACTCAGCACTTAAGATTCTGCACTTGATGATGGGCGCCCAAAAACTGGGGAGAGATAGGCTACTATGACACCCATTAGGAAACCCGCTATGTTGCGAACTAGGGGCAACCATTCGTGGGTGCGTGTGACGACTGGTCCAATACCGAAGGCAAGAAATAAAATTCCCCATAGAGGAGAAAAAATTAATGCCCATTGCCATGCAAATATTTGACCCTCACGACGGGGTTGTGCGGCAAAACCACAAATAACTCCTCCAAGTACAGATGTAATTAAGGTCAAAATCCACTGTTCGCGCGGTAAACCTGGTACAACTCCACAACCTCCTTGACGTAAGCAAGATTCTACGGTACTTAAAGTGTCGATAATTGCTTGGTCTTCACCGTTTTCACGCACGTAGTATAAATTTCCAAACCTGGTTTGTAGTTCTATCCAGAAGGTACGAGGTAATAATTCGTACACCGCATCACCAACGCTAAAGCTGAGTATGTTACCACCACGAGCATCTGATACAAGCAAGATGCTTTTATCATCTAAACCCCAAAAGTTGATGACTGCCCGACCAGGTGTACGGTCGAACTGGGTTAAGACTCTCAATTTCCAGCCTGTTTCATCTTGAAAGTTGTTAAGTTCCTTGACCAAATTCTCTTCTTGGACATCTGTGAGGGTTTTGGCTAAGTCTACAACTGGGGTTGGTGTTTTTGGTAAAAGTTCTGGGTTGTCATAGGCATAAGCATCTAGAGGATGCATTGCCCAAATCGAACCAGCTAAGACTAGTAACCCTACATACGCCCCTAAGCGCCGCCAAAAACTTTTTTGCATGGACTTTTATAAGATATTTCAACGCTAACTGTTAACAGCTTGTTTTAAAGCTTAAAGTAAAAGTGATACTTCGTTACACTTTTTAACTTTACTCTAATCTTACGTACCAGTGCAAAGGTTTTCAAGGAATGGGTATGGCTACGCTTTTAAGGATATTCATTGGACCGTACTCTTTAAGGCGTTGTAGTGTTTGAGAGTTTCGTACAAGTAAGGCGCCTGCAAAGCCTAATGAATTTACTGATATTGACTCGAAGCATTCGTTTCGTCGGGGTACTAACAGCATCCACTCGCGTGTGGCTAGTAGGTTATAGGTGCCTCGTTGGTAGTCACTGGTAATATCTGGTTCTAAACCGACTGCTGTGAGTAACTCATGGTAGTGTTTTAAAGTGGCGATGCCTGCTTCTACTGAAGATTTTACCCAGTCAGGATTTAAGTGTGTAAAAGCATGTACGAAGGGCAGTCCGGGTATAGTACCAACTGAACCTGAGAATGAAGCTTCGGAAAACAACGGTTCAATTGGTAATTTGACACCTGTTGGCACCAGTGGTAAGGGAACTAGCTGTAAATGTTTGTGCTTTTGACTGGCGCCTGCTATTTGACCTCCGTTATAAAATGCTAATCCGTCAAAATCAGCAAAGCTTGCCCACAGTGCTGTAAAGTCTTGTTGGGTTAGTAAGGATTCTTGTTGCTCGAACGCGCGAGTGATAATAAGTAGGTGATAATCAACGACATTGAATTTGTTCAATATACACACGTGTGTGTCTGAAATATCCGCGACCCATAAATCCTGGTCGTAGGGAAGAAAAGGATTAAAATCTGGATTAAAACCTGGAGTTGCACTTTCATGCTTTTTCTTCGCTTCATCCTTACGCACTAGGTTTGATAATATTCGGACTAGAAATACTACACCGTCCTGCTCGACAAACTCGTAATTTGTTGGTATCGGCAATAAGGCGCCACATGCTAGCGCACGCTCAGTAGTAGCTTTAACACGGTTCCATAATGTATCCACAGGGAAAATACCAACTTTACTAATTTATTAAATAACCCCTCATGCATTATAAAATGCGTGAGGGGTTGAATAGTTGGTAATCATAAGGGATAAGTATAGCTTGAGTGAAACTACCTTTCAATTTGGTGTCCTACTCATACAATCGATGACGGCGCCTCAATATCGATTGTTCCCGGACTACTTCAGTCAATTTACTATACGTAAAAATAACTAGCTTGCGTGTGCCCAATCGCTGAGAGATTCTTGGTTCTCGTTGGTTTGACGCTTTTTAAGCGGCACTTTGGGTGTACCGATATCTACGTAAGACGACGATAATTGTCGCTTTTTGTCTGATTTGGTAACGCGCGAGTTTGCGCTTGTTTGGTTGGTTTTCACGGTGTTTTTCTCCAGATTATACTCTTATTCAATCAAATGCTTGTGTTTTTATCTTCATTCTCTCTATAGATATTTCCCGAAAGTAGAATAAAGATTTGATGAAATTAGAATAAAGATTATATAAAAAAAGCGATGTGTTTGTCTGTACACTTTTAATTTTTTTAGTTCTAATATCTTTTACGGTTTTTTCTTGGTGATTATGCAATGGGAGAGTACCCCCCCACTGCAAATTGAATGGCGCCTAATTTTCTATCCAATCTCTTAAATCTCTACCCAAATACTTCCTTCTTCTATACGGGTGGGAAATACTGTAACACCTTTTTGGGTGGATATCATACCCATGAGTTTGCCAATTCCAGGAGGAAAGGGAGTCCATGTTGTTGGATTACCTGTTTTTAAGTCAAAGGCACTACGGTGAAACGGACATACTATTGCTCCATCGGTAACTTTACCCTTTTTTAGTGGTAGTCCGAGGTGAGGGCAGGAATTTTCAAGGGCATAAATTTCATTGTTGTGGTTAAGTAGTAAAATCGAGCGCTGTTCTACTTTGACGACTTTTCGCTCATCGCTTTGTAGTTCATTTTGGGCAAGAACTTTAGTCCAGCTCATGTTCGTTCCTCTCTTTTTGGCTGTTTCTAATATTGATTGGATTTTACTATCTAACGCTGCGTTAATTCGAGATAGATATGCTCTAACCGTACAGGCTGACGAGAAATAGAATCAATGTTAACACCTTCAAAGCGCGCGATAATTTCTTTTAGCTCTATTGCTTCGGGTATCCAAAAGGCTAAATCTCCTCCGTAATGTCGAGGTGTAAAATTGTATTCTTGTCCTATTACGATTGCTTTTTCTTCGTCTGATGTTTTGATAATTACAATTTCTTCTGCGGGAATATACTGGCGTAGCTGTGCTAAATTACCTTCCGCTAAAATTCTACCGTTTTTGAGAATGCCAATTCTGTCACAGAGGCGTTCGGCTTCGTCGAGTAAATGGGTTGTAAGTAAGACTGTGATACCTTGATTTTTAAGTTGTTTGATTAATTCCCAAATTTCGTACCGCGCTTCGATATCTAGTCCTGTGGTTGGTTCATCTAAAATTACTAGTTTTGGTTGGTGTACTAATGCGACTGCCATATTTAGGCGCCGTTGCATTCCTCCACTGAGAGTTTCGACGGGACTTTTGGCACGGTCAAAGAGTTTTACGTCAGCGAGTGTTTTAAGTACTTGTTCGCGGCATGTTCTGCCATCTAATCCATATATTTTTGCAAAAAAAGTTAGGTTCTCCTCACATGATAAGCTTCGGTATAGTAAATTTTCTTGGGGAGCAATACCGATTAATGCTTTTGTATCATCTGTGATTGGTTGATTATTAATGGTGATGTAGCCACTATCAGCTTGAATTAGATTACATATAATATTAATCGTTGTTGTTTTTCCTGCTCCATTGGCGCCGAGTAATCCATATATTTGACTTGTATCTATATGTAAATTTAAATTATCAAGAACTTTTCTGGCGCCGTATGATTTATTTAAGTTTTTAATTTTAAGCATAATCAACTACTCTATTTGAAGTAGTATAGCATTGCTTAATGATTTGTAAAAATTTAGGTTTATGCAACGAACCGCAAAGAACGCAAAGGACGCAAAGGAAGAAAAGGGAAAAGAGAGAAAACAATAATTTGAGCGTTTGCGCGTGGACTGTTGTATGATGTAGTAAGACTCCCGACTTGTTAGAGAAGTTGGGAATCTAAATGGATATTAGATATTTAGCAATTATGCAGCGGGTTGTTCTAGGTTAACCTTGACAACTTTATTCTTCTCAGCTTCTGCTTTCGGTAAGGTTAGGTTTAAGATACCGTCTTTGTATTCTGCCTTAACTTCTGTGTTTTGAATCCTGGCAGGGAGAGGGATAACTCGTTGAAACTTACCGTAGTAGAATTCACTTCTAACTTTGCCGTTATCTTCGGTTTTTGTTTCTGTTTTACGTTCAGCGCTGATAGAGACAGCTTTTTCACTAACTTGTATATCTACGTCTTGAGCTTCAACTCCGGGAAGTTCTAACTTCAATAGTACTGCTTCTGCGGTTTCTTGAAGTTCTGCTACTGGAGTTTTAACTAATGGTTGAGATTCAAATAAGGATTCCATTTGACGTTGGAGTGCGTTTAGCTCTTGCCAAGGGTTATAACGTGTTAGCATCATATTGTTGTTTGATTTAGTTGTTCATTTAGTCGCTTTAATTCTTATAGTAATGGTGGTTTATTTTGTTAGAATACGGTTGTTTACACCTGTATTTTTCATGATTACCGCACTTTTGAATTTCAAATTTTTCACCAAAACCAAATTGAATACGGTTATCTCCCTCGTTATTAATTCCGTAATCAAGACGAATTCGACTGGCAGGGGGATTGAATGCGGACACCAACACCATAACCGAACCTATTACTGGGTTTCCTACTATACTATTCGCTGTTCCTTTCATCTGTTGCTGCATCAAATTTAGGAGGCGCCACTAAGAAAAGATATTACTGGGAAACGGTATTCAGTGGTTGCTTGAATAAAACTGCGAGCAGTTCCCAAATTACCCATTAGACCGGAAAAATTGATCAAGCCACTTATGTAAAATTATGTAGTTTCTCGAATCATCAAAATATTACTATAGAAATTATAGATAACGGTCAAGGTTTTAATTTAGAACTTCCTTATTCTGGCTTTGGTTTAAGAGGAATGCAAGAACGAGTACAAATGTTAGGTGGTAAACTTAATATTGAAACTAATTTAGGTAAAGGTACAAAAATTAAAGGAATAATTCCACTCTAAGAAAATAAAAAATGATTCGACTTTTACTTGCAGATGACTATACTCTCATCAACAACTTTTCAGCGAGCGGGAATTGGAAATATTAACTCTTATTGGTGAAGGTAAAAATAATCGTGAAATTTCCCAAAAACTATATTTGACCGAAGGAACCGTAAAAAACTATGTTAGTCAGATTTTAGCTCGTTTGGGGCTACGCGACCGTACTCAAGTGGCTCTTTGGGCAAAGCAAAATCTTTAATAACTGATATATCTCTTTACCACTCTAGAGGCAGAGTACATAGAGATAAGAGTACTACTGGTTAACATAACCAGTAGTACCAAAAATCGTCATTTGAAGTCTTGCCTTGATTAAAAATACCTATTTCAAGTAAACAGGTAGTACGAGTGTGGGCGCCAGATGTAAATAAATTAAAGTCTTCTTTCTACGAGTAGCATTCGTCTATATGATAACCATCCGCATACTATCATGATCAGGGCGAACCATAGTAAGAATAGTAAATGGGGTTCTATGTCGGCTACATTACTTCCATTCGCGGATACTTTTAGCAATGCTTCGTTCATATGATATATGGGGTTGAACCGCGCGATGTTTAATAAGCTTTTGGGAAATAATGATGTTGGTAAGAATGAGCCTCCTAATATTAGGAGGGGTACTCCAAATGCTGCTACTAAAGCGTTTACGTCTTCGGTACGACGTGCTAACTGTGTGCCTAGAATGAAACCTAAGCCTACGTAGGCAATGATGCTTGCGAGAATGATTATTATTCCTAAGATGACTGAGCCTTTGAAACTGGCGCCCCAAAATGCCGCGACACTATATATCAGAAGTGTTTGGAAAATGCCGATGAAGCAGTGAGCTAAAAAAATGCCTAGGAAATATGAGGCGCCACTGAGGGGAGAAATAAATAGACGCTTTAAAGTTCGCTGTTCACGTTCTGCTACAACTGTTGCTACACTGCCACCTAAACAGCTAAAAAATAATGCTGCTCCAACTAGGGTTGATGGTGCAGCGTTTTCAAATGCTACTTGAAGTGATAACTTCGCGCGTTCGGCTATAATTAACCCATTAAGAATTAATACTGAAACTGGAAATATAGACCAAAATATTAAGCTGCGTTTTCGACGTAGAAGTTCAGTTATAATTCGCTGTGAGACAGCTATGATTTCATGCCAATATTTCATTACTAGTGTCGGGTTGTTTTTAGAGGTATTTCAATGATGAATTCTGTATTTTGATTGGACTTTGAGGTACATTTTAGAACACTGTTATGTTTTCTGTTGTTTTTTCGCAATTGCCCGATTCCTCAAGCGTTCCCAACGGCGATAACCCCAAGAAAGACGGTAACTGGTGCTGTTCTACTGACTCGGCAAAACAAATACCGCTTTCTGCCGCATCAAACCTGTAAACCATTACTCGGTCGGTTTGTAAAAAGTTACGAACCTCTATATAGCGGTTCCTATTCAAATGAAGTACACTTCCGGACTCTAAGGGATGCCCGTTCCACTCATAGCTGAGTATCAAAATATTTAACAATTGTAGTAGATGCCACTCGCGCCCAGTAAGCCCGGAAAATGCTCAATTTTGAGCTTTATATATTTTGTATATTTATAATCATTATTAATTTTTACTATTGCTTTAAGGAGCAATCAGCTTACCTGCTTGTCTATATCTGAAAAATTACTTAGAAACCTTTATACTGGCGCCGCACAGTTAACATCTTGTACGGTGCGTGACGCTATTAGACTTGCGCTTCGTTTCAAAATGTTAATAGCGTCACGCACCCTACGTTTTTCATATACTGTTTTAGGTTGCTATTTTGGGTAAAATATATTATATACTGATAAAACAATAGTAACTTATACTACTCGTCCTTACAATTTAAAAGTGGTAAAAAGAGTTTCAAACTCTTCTCTACAAAGGAATGTAGCCTTGTTCAGTGACACCTGATTAATCATCAAGATGCTATAACAAAGTTTGAAATTTTGTACTTTGAGGTTATTGTTAGGTATAAATGTGTATTGAGCAAATAGTTGATTTGAAGCGTAAGTGGTTGTGTTTATATGACAAAAAGGAAGTTCCATAACGTCCACATTGCAAAAATACTCGGTATTTGATAAAAGTAACAGAATTTCTAGACAGCGAATGCAGAATGAACGATGTCAATTTGATAACTCAGAAAAAAGATATATTGATTATCGATGATACTGCCGATAATCTACGAGTTCTATCGGCAATTTTAATTAGGGAAGGATATAACGTTCGCAAAGCTCTGAATTGGCAAATGGCTTTAACTGCGTGCCAGACGATTCTACCTGATTTAATATTGCTCGATATTATGATGCCGGAAATTGATGGTTATGAAGTTTGCCATCGTTTGAAGAACTGGAACAAAACTACTGATATTCCAGTGATCTTCGTGAGTGCGCTTGATGATGTTTTTGACAAAGTGAAAGCTTTTCGTTTAGGCGCTGTAGATTATATCACAAAACCGTTTGAGTTTGAAGAAGTGTTGGTGCGAGTTCAAAATCAAATCGCTTTACGCGAAGCTCGTTTAGAAATTATGAAGCTAAATGCTGAGTTAGAACAACGAGTCAAAAAGCGTACTACTGAGTTAGAAGAAGCGATGCAAAAACTCCAAGTTGAGATAAACCAAAGACGCGAGCTACAAAGCAAGCTTCTTGACATTGCTTTACATGATTCCCTAACCGGGTTACCAAATCGCGTTTTATTCATCCGACAGCTTGAAACTGCACTTAATAATGCTAAACAAAATGCTGACTATCATTTTGCCGTATTGTTTTTAGATTGTGACCGTTTTAAGGTAATTAATGATTCGCTTGGTCATTTTGTTGGAGATGAGTTACTCGTTGCTATCGCTCGTCGCATTCAAGGGTTACTGAGTCCTTTCGATACTTTAGCCCGATTTGGCGGTGATGAATTCGCTATTCTATTGGAAAATATCACTGGGATTCAAATGGCTATTGATGTAGCCGAAAGTGTTCTAAAGAAGTTATCCTTAGCATTTAAACTATCACGGTACGAAGTTTTTATGAACGCTAGTATTGGTATTAGCTGGGGTAATAGTAACTACGAAAAAGCCGAATATTTATTGCGCGACGCTGACACTGCAATGTATCGCGCCAAATCACTCGGACGCGCGCGCTATCATGTGTTTGACCCGGATATGCATTTTCAAGCCATCAAAATTTTGGAATTAGAAAATGACTTACGTCGATCTGTTGAGCGTGAAGAATTTATAATTTACTATCAGCCAATTATTTCACTCTCCACAGGTAAAATAGCGGGTTTTGAAGCTCTTGTTCGCTGGCAACATCCAACGAAAGGACTAATTCCTCCGACTGAATTTATACCCGCAGCTGAAGAAATTGGTTTAATTTATGCGCTCAATATTTGGATATTTAAAACCGCTTGCCAGCAACTAAAAATCTGGCAAAATCATTCGAGTTTCTCAGAAAATATTACAATCAATATTAATTTGTCAGCACGATTATTCGCCTATGCTGACCTTGCAACAGTAATTGAGAACATTATGTATGAAACTAATGTTAACCCTACAAGCGTAGAACTGGAAATTACTGAAAGCGTGATTATGGAAAATAACGATATTGTTCGAGGTATTCTTTTACAGCTAAAGCAGCAAAATTTTAGAATTGTTATCGATGATTTTGGTACTGGTTATTCTTCTTTAAGCTATCTCCACAGCTTTCCATTGAATGCGCTCAAAATTGATAAATCTTTTGTCAAGAGGATGCAAGATAATCAAGAAAATATGGGACTAGTGCCTGCTATGATTGGCATTTCTCACTCAATGGGAATGCTTACAATTGCTGAAGGAGTTGAAACGAGCGAGCAATTAGCTCAACTGCGTACTCTCAACTGTGACCTTGCCCAAGGGTTTTTATTCTCCAAACCCCTGAAACAGGAACTTGTTCTCGATTTCATTGCTACAAACCCCCAATGGTAACATTGTCCAATATCTGGCCTAACGAGTGGCGCCCAAACATAAAGCTTGTATCAAAATGCTTCTGATTTAATCCATCAGCACATGTTATCTAATATACTTTAATCAGACTTGTTACAAAAATTATCGCACGTGCTATATAGCAGGCAGGCGAGAGCCAATTGTTCTATCAGACGGTGCGATAAATCCACTAACATTCTATATCTATAAAATAAATGAGTGTAATTTTATATGTACTTTTATCCGACTTAGCTTCAGAAACTTGGTTTCTTGTATAGATTTTTGCCAAGCCAATCTGTCTTTTTTGTGTATAGAGTAATTACTCTTACTCAATAGATAGAGTTTGCTTATGGCTAAGTGCTAAATCTTAAGTTTAATTTATATAAAGAAGAGAAGTATTAGTAGCAAACCTGCTTTCTAGATTTAGCAGTACATACGCGATTGTAGCATAAAATGTAATATAATATAAAACAGGTTTTAGCTAGAAATGGTTTTAGAGCGAAATCATAATTATAAAGCAAATATATTGGTTGTTGATGATACGCCTGACAACTTGCGGCTTTTGTCAGCAATGTTAACGGCACAAGGGTATGAAGTTCGTAAAGCCTTAAATGGAAAAATGGCGTTAACAGCGTGTCAAATGCTATTGCCTGATGTAATATTGCTTGATATTAATATGCCCGGTATGGATGGGTATGAAGTATGCAAACAAATTAAATCAGAAGAAAAAACTAGTCAAATCCCAGTGATTTTTATTAGCGCGCTTGATGATGTTTTAGATAAAGTTAAAGCTTTTGATGTTGGTGGAGTTGATTATATCACTAAGCCGTTTCATGGAGCAGAAGTAGTACTGCGAATTGAAAATCAAATTAATTTACGTTTATTGCAAAGCAAGTTGCAAGAAAAGAATTCTTTACTTGAAAAAGCTTTTGATGATTTAAAAGCTGCTCAAGTTCAACAAATCCAAAATGAAAAAATGTTTGCTTTAGGACAATTAGTCGCAGGAGTTGCACACGAAATTAATAATCCTGTTAGTTTTATCTATGGCAATCTGCAATATGCGGGTGAATATATTGAAGATTTAGTCAAATTAGTAGAAGTTTACCAAAAAGAGTATCCTAACCCAACACCTCTGATTCAAGCAACGATTAAAGATATTGACCTCAATTTTGTTATTCATGACTTGCAGAGTTTGATGGGCGCCATGTATCGAGGTGCAGACCGAATCAGAGCTATTGTACTAGCGTTGCATAACTTTTCTCGCTTAGACGAAGCGAAGATGAAAAACGTGAACATTCATGAAGGCATTAACAGTACTTTGATGATGTTAGACCATCGGCTTTCTGAAACTATTCATCGTCCGATGATTACCATTATCAAGGACTTTGGGGCTTTACCTCAAGTTATGTGTTATCCAAGCGAATTGAATCAAGTTATTATGCATATTTTAAATAACGCAATCGATGCTTTGGAAATGGGTAATGGAGCATGGCGCCTGGGGCAAAAGGTTACATTACAAGATAATACGGAGTATAATAGTACAAAAGATTCACTTGCATCTACTTCCCTGACTCTAGTTCCGCAAATTTTGATTCAAACGCAACTTACAAATCAAAATACAGTAAAAATTAGTATTGCCGATAATGGCCCTGGTATTGACCAATCGACGTGCGTGCGTTTGTTCGACCCTTTTTTTACAACAAAACCAGTGGGAAAGGGGACTGGACTAGGGTTATCAATTAGCTACCAAATTATAGTTCAAAAGCATCAGGGAAATTTAACATGTTATTCTTCACCTGGACAAGGAGCTAAATTTGTCATTGAAATTCCACTCCGACAACTGGAGTCAAAAATAGGTTAAAACTTTTTTAGAGTTAAAAGCTACTATTTTTTGTCACAAATAGCATAATAGAGATGTGACTGATTTGTTTAGCCCAAAACGTTCCTTAATTGAAGGTCACTGGTTCAAGCTTATCTGTGGCGCCAGTTACCAACATCTGCCTGCGGTCAGAAGTTTAACACTAGCCTATGCTCTGGCGGGTGCTGACTGTATTGATGTGGCAGCAGACCCTGCTGTAATTTTAGCAGCGCAAGACGCGCTAAAAGTTGCCTCGACTTTGGCGGTAGAAGCTTGTAGACAAGGTATCAATTGCGAAGTCAAAACCCCTTTTTTGATGGTCAGTCTAAATGACGGAGAAGACCCACACTTTCGCAAAGCCGAATTTAACTCAAGCGAATGTCCTTCGACTTGCCCAAGACCCTGCGAAAAAGTATGTCCTGCTCAAGCAATTGTTTTTAACGGGCACTCAAATAATTTCTCAGGTGTAGTATCGCAAAAATGTTATGGCTGTGGACGTTGTATACCCATCTGTCCTTATGATATAATTGATACAAGTTCTTATGTATCAACGCTAGGAGCAATAGCACCATTGGTACTATCACAAGGAGTAGATGCTGTAGAAATACATACAAAAGTTGGGCGTTTGGCAGAATTTAAACGATTGTGGCAAGCAATCGAGCCGCAAGTCAAGCAGTTAGAGTTAGTTGCTGTCAGTTGTCCTGACGGTGAAGATTTAATTGACTATTTACGCGCTCTATATGAATTGATAGCTCCGACTGTTCCTTATTTGATATGGCAGACAGATGGCCGTCCGATGAGTGGTGATATTGGTTCGGGCGCAACTTTACGAGCAGTAAAGCTAGGGCAAAAAGTATTAGCAGCAAATATACCAGGATATGTGCAGTTAGCAGGAGGCACAAATAGCTATACTGTTGCCAAACTAAAGGCAATGGAAATGCTGAGAAATAGTGCTGAAAGTAGTGATGAGTGTAAAGTGAGTCGTGCTGAGTATGATACTCGGAACTCAGCACGACTCACTCAGCACTTAGAAAGCACTCAGCACTCTTATATCTCTGGTATTGCATACGGCAGTTACGCGCGTGCATTGCTGTCAGGGGTTCTCGAACAGTTAGAAAAAAGGGAGGTGATCTGCGCTGATGTTAAAAGCGTCCGTTTAGAGGACGAGCCTGAATTGCTCTGGCAAGCGGTAAAACTTGCCCATTCTCTCGTTTCCCAGCTCAAGTCACAGCAAAATCCAAACGCACGCTCAACGAAGCAATAAAACACTTATATAGTGGGACTTCGGGGAATTTTGGGTGTATGCCAAGTGTTTTAACGGCACTTTGTTATCGTCAATATGCGAGCGTGCGAGTCCTAATGTCCAAAAATCTCTTAAAACGTCACATAAAAAGCATGACGATTAAAGACGAGCTCCAAAAGTTATTAGATATATTGCCCCAAGACCTGCGAGAAATTCTAGAGAATCATCCGCAAAGAGATAGTTTGGTAGAAGTGGTCTTGGATTTGGGTCGCCGACCAGAAGCTCGCTTTCCTGATAAAGCGGAGTATCTAACGGAGGCGCCCATTACTCAAGCACAAATTGACGATTGCGTATGTAATGTGGGAAGCTTTGGTGGAGATAATCGTGCGGGAATTGAGCTGACCCTGCACCGAATTAGCGCTATCCGCAACCGTTCCGGTAAAATAATCGGTTTGACCTGTCGTGTTGGTCGGGCGATTTTTGGAACGATTGGCATGATTCGCGATTTAGTGGAAACTGGTAAATCAATACTCATGCTAGGTCGCCCAGGTGTTGGTAAAACTACTGCGCTGCGCGAGATAGCCCGCGTTTTGGCTGATGAACTTGGCAAACGTGTGGTGATAATAGATACATCAAATGAAATTGCTGGTGATGGTGATGTACCACACCCAGCGATAGGTAAAGCTCGTAGGATGCAGGTTGCGCGTCCAGAAGAACAGCATCAAGTGATGATTGAAGCTGTGGAAAACCACATGCCAGAAGTTATCGTTATTGATGAAATTGGTACTGAGCTTGAAGCCGTAGCCGCGCGGACAATTGCGGAACGAGGCGTGCAGTTAGTTGGTACAGCGCATGGGAATCAAATTGAGAACTTGATTAAAAACCCCACTTTATCGGATTTAGTTGGTGGTATCCAAGCTGTGACACTGGGAGACGATGAGGCACGACGTAGGGGCAGTCAAAAAACTGTTTTAGAACGAAAAGCTTTGCCAACGTTCGATATTGCAGTTGAAATGCATGAACGTAAGCGCTGGGTCGTTCACGAAAGTGTAGCTGATACTGTTGATATGCTACTACGTGGGCGCCAACCAACACCGCAAACTCGAACGGTTGATGAGAATGGTAAGCTTTCCATTACTCGTCAGTTGACAGCAATTAACGGTCGAGGTGGAAACGTCACTACTGTTGACGAAAACTTCTCATCCCATCGCCCCTCTGAAAAGGGCTGGCGGTCATCTGGTAGAATGGCACCGTTGCAAGCAGTACCAAGTGAGTCAAACGGCTCACCAGTAAAAAGCGAATTTGAGCGTTTGCTTTCGCAAGAAACAAGTTTTGATACTTACGATTTAGAGTTTGATGAAAACTCACGGGTTGCGGGACCAAATGGCGAAGACTTGCCACTGCATGTTTATCCTTATGGTGTGAGTCGAAATCAACTCGAACAAGTTATCAAGGTATTAAACTTGCCCGTAGTCTTGACAAAAGACATAGATAGTGCTGATTCGATATTGGCATTACGGTCACACGTCAAAAACCACGCTAAATTGAGACAGTTGGCGAAGTCAAGACATTTACCGCTGCACATGATTAAATCAAGTACCATCCCGCAAATTACGCGCGGGTTGCGGAGAATGCTGAACATCGATGACCCAGAGTTTTCTGATGATAACGAGTTGCAGTTATTTGTACACAACGGTACTGATGATGAAATGGATGCTTTGGAAGAAGCAAGACTCGCAGTTGAGCAAATAGTAATTCCCAAAGGGCAACCAGTAGAGTTATTACCTCGCTCCGCTCAAGTACGCAAAATGCAACACGAGTTAGTCGAGCATTATCGATTAAAGTCTAACAGTTTTGGTGAGGAACCAAACCGCAGGTTAAGGATTTACCCAGCATAACCTCCTGCAACTCAAAAATAAAACTGGAACTGTAAAATCTAAAATTGTGGAACAGGCATCCCTGCCTGTTCTTTCATTAAAAAATTTGCAGCCATATTATTCAGGAAAGGATTGAAAAATCAGTATAGTAGCTGGCAACGGATGAGAACGGATGTAACGGATTATTTATTGCTTACGAACAAAATAAGCGTAGTCCGTGTTATTAATTTTGAGGCGTTCCCGTAGCATAGGCGTCTTGCCTGTGCATGTTCGTTGTAAACAGAAATATCTGGCGCCCTTTGCAATTACTGGTGGATACAAATAATAGCCCCAGTAAAAATAGCCCCAGTAAAATAAAATAACCACCAGTACATACAGGGTATAGCGCCCCTTCAATACAACCATGCTCCGAGACGCATATAATGTCGAGAACGAATTGGTAATCTATCTAGAGCCTTCTCTGTGTATGAAGCGGTAATTATATTTACCACGGAGGCGTACACGATGCTCCCGTGTTTGGATTGATTACTGGTGGATATAAATAATAGCCCCAGTAAAATAGCCCCAGTAAGATGAAATAACCACCAGTAAAACTAGCACTTCATCTCATTAAATTTGAAAGCATACAAATTTACCATAGAGGCGTAGAGGGCACAGAGATTCATTGTTTTTTCAGTTTTCTTTGAGGCGCCTGCTTTATAGAGTTATTGACTGATGACTACTATTAGCATAGACATAGCAAAAAAGTTAATATATGGATGCTCAAGAATTGATTAATAAATATAAGAAAGGTGAGCGAGATTTTACTGGTATTAATTTGACGAGCGGTCATTTAACCGATGTATCGCTTGAAGGAATAAACTTTACTCTCTCTAACCTAAGAGGCGTAGAATTTGAACGGGTTAATTTTAAAAATAGTAAATTTACGAGGAGTGATTTACACTTCTCTAAAATGACTGATATTAACCTTTGTGGAGCTAGCTTTAACCAAACTGATTTAAGCGAATGTAATTGGAATAGAATTAAAGCTAGTGGCATCAAAATTATTCAAAGTGAATTAAATTTTTCTTATTTTGAGGAATGTAATTTTGAGCAAGCTACATTCTATATGCTAGACATGCAAGAAGGAGCTTTTTCGAGAGTTAGTTTTAAAGAAGCTGATTTAGGGATGCTATGCTTTTATCTGTCAGCCTTTAACGATGTAAATTTTAGTAATGCTGGTCTAAGTTATTTAGATATGTTAGAGAATTACCTGGTAAGTTGTAATTTCACAGGTGCTAAAGGATTTAAATTAACAGATTTTATGGGCAATACATTACAAGAAGTAACTTTACCAAATGGTGAGGTGATTGATAAAAATATTTGGGATTGGCAAGGCTGTTAATAAGCGTATGTATAAATATTATCATGATGAACTTGAGTTGAGATAATCAAAAATATACTGTGTAAATTATTTTAAATATATTTTACAGTGAAGTCTTGCTAAAAGTATAATAAAGTAGAAATTCAAATAACTAATACTTATCGAATAAAAAACAATGACCGAAACAAAGCCCACACGTACCGCACGCAGAGGAAGAATATTCCCTGAGATTCAGTGGACAGAAGAACAGAAAGCCAAACGGCAAGCAGAACGTGAAGCATTTTGGGCACGCTGCAAGCCGATTTTTGACCGCGTTCAGCCGCAGTATATTCAGACCCATTACAACTGGTACATGGCTGTTGAACCCGATAGTGGCGAATATTTTATTGATCAAGATGAAATTACAGTAATGAATATGTGTCGTCAAAAGCACCCTAAATCCCCTTTTTACCTCTTCCAAATCAATGAAACAGGGGTATCTGGAACAATATGATTGAGGGTTGGTTTGGAGAAAGAGACGAATTAATATTTGAAATAGAACTTATTAGTGACGATGAATTAAACCTACCTACAAATGTAACTTTAGATACAGGTTTCTCCGGATGGTTGGCAGTTGATGAGCAAGACTTACAAGGATTAGATTGGGCTCGTATTGGTGAGCGCGATATGGATATGGCAAAGGGAGAGACCAAATTTGATATTTACGCAGGAAAAGTTAAAATTGATGGACGGGAATTTGATATTCCAGTTCACGTGGGGCAAGATGTATCAGAAACATTACTTGGGCGCCAATGGTTAAAATCTCGTAAATTATTAGTTGATATGGCTGCGGGAATTTTAACGCTTGAAGATTAAGTATCCAGTGTGGAGAAGTCAATTTGAAAGTTGGATTAAGGATAATTGGAATTTACCAAAAGGGATGAATGTTAAGGAACTTTACTATGAAATTTTGTACAATCCTAATATTGTAACTTTGTCGAGCTTAGTTAATGGTATTCCTGAAAGCTTAGTTGATGCTTATACTCCACTTGCTAATGCTATTGATGCGCGCGTTCATAAACAAAAATAGTAGTTTATATTTGAAGAATTTTTACGAGCGTGGTTCATTCTTCTCTCTGTTATCTCTGTGTCTCTGTGGTAAAGAAAATTATATCACTGTACGCACAGGCGCTTTGGCGTATGCTACGACTCAAATTAGCGGATGGGTATTTCTATTATAAATTCGGCGCCTTTTCCTATAGTTGAGTGACAATAAAGTTTGCCGTGATGCTTTTGGGTTATAATTTGATAACTTATTGATAAACCTAAGCCTGTACCTTTACCAACTTCTTTGGTTGTAAAAAATGGGTCGAATAATTTAGAAAGCGATGTTTCTAATATACCAATTCCGTTGTCAATAATACGAATGGTTATCCAGTTATTTTGAGATGCTGTAGATATTTTAATTGTACTAGGCGCCGCTCTTTATTGTTCCCCTGTTGATGTTAGTTCTATCGTAACGGGCAAGGATGCCATTGGTGTCAAGTTAAGGTTGGCGCCCATACGTCAACGATAGGTTTTGTGATGAACGAG